>CAYFFZ010000007.1:0-29538 GCA_964342655.1 uncultured Nitrososphaerales archaeon | reverse complement strand
CCCGCGACCTCCGGCTCCGGAGGCCGGCGCTCTATCCTGGCTGAGCTACGGGCCCTTTATAACCGTTATAAGTTCCATATATCCATATATATTTATTACAAAATCTTTGAGCTTGAATATCGGCACGATCGGTACATAATCGATTATCTTGAGTCCGCTCTCGTAAAGAGTAACTATTAATGGTATTATTTGCTTTTTCGAAAAAGTCAAAGTAGAAGTCAAAAGAGACGCTCTAATTTTTTGCGCTTCAACGCTTTTCTTTAAAGAAGACGCCGGCATCCTTTTCCAGTGTTTGCAATCCGCAGCGAAAACCAAATCTTGTTTATATGCAAGAACATCTATCTCCTTTCTGTTTATTCTAAAGTTTGTTATCGTTGAATAACCGATCTGATTAAACATGAGCTCAGTTAATTTTTCAAACGACTTCCAGTTTATTTTAGACGCCAAGCCTTCGATTGAGATCTTTTTCGAAAAAAACAGGTCTAAAAGCTTATCATCTGGAATTGCTTGTTTTATAGCTTTTACTGTATCTTCGTCAAAGCTTTCTAGCCATGACGTAAGCGTCTTCACCATCACTGTAATAATATTCAATAGTTCTGACCTTTACAAAGTTAAGCTTCTCATAGAGCCGTATAGCTTCTTCGTTTGTAACTCTAACTTCAAGGTAAACTTCCTGACACCCCCTGTCTTTCATTCTCTCGATAGCTGTTTGAAGCAAAGCCGTCCCTAGACCCTTTTTCCTGTGTTCGGGTAGAACCGCTATCGAGACGACATGTCCCTGCTTTACTATTGAAAAGCCAAAATGCGAAAGCCCCCTTTCTATCCTGTTCATTATGTATCCTACTGCGTTCCCGTTAAGCCAAGCTATTAGGAAGCCCTCTGGAAAGTTTCTATAAACTTCTAGATAAAACTCAAAAGTATAGTGTTCAGGCAGCGTCTTTTCGTTTATCTTTACTGCTTCCCATATGTTTTCTTCATTTGCTTCACGTATTTCATATTCTCCAACTTTTATCAACGCCTAATTATTTACATGAAGATGTCTAATAAGCTTTTATAATTAAACGAATCAAAGAGGGCCGGGATTACATAAGTTAAGGTACGGGCATTTTTTGCATTCCCATGTTTTTCCTTCCTGATAAGATTCTGGGGGCGGTGGCGAGTTTATTGATATATAATAATCAAGCATTGCGACTCTTTCGTAGAGTTTTCTCATCATCTCATCATTTTTTATTACTTTAAAAACTCTGATTTCCCCGTCCCTCTTGTTCCAATAAAGGAGATACCCCTCATCAAATTTCAAAGCCTGCATGTAGGCATGTAACTGCAGTATATGGCTTTCGTATGGACTATCAGGAGTTTTGCTTGCGCTTTTTACTTCTATTAAGTATTTTTTACCTTCGATATCAGCGATTATAATGTCTATCCTCCCACTCAGCTTGATTTTATCTGTTATTTCTAGGCTTATCTTTTCTTCGACGCTTTCCACGCTTACTTTTTCTCCAAACGCTTTAACTACGAGCTCATGAACGCCTTTTCCTGTCATAAATATCACAAGTTCTTCTGAGGTTACAGATTCCCCAGCTGTGTAAATATAAAATTGTTTTCTTAGACAAGAACCCACATATGAAGGATAGTAAACGCCTTTTGTTGTCTGATGTTCTGATTTTTCTTTCTTCCAAAGAGAATCTAGACCATCCTTTAATAAGCGTTCCAGCTTTTCTTCTTCAGGATCTTTGCTCATTTAATAAAAAAATATTCGAATTGTCGTTTATAAATCGTGCTTAAAACTTATGATTTTCAAAATAGGAGCTGAACTTTTCATGGCTAATTAAAAATTTATCTATGAAATTTAATTATTTGTTAGATTATTTCAACAAATTCAGATAAAGCTATATTAAATTAATTATATTTTGTTTGGGTTGAGCAAGGCCATAATAAAAGAAGTAATACTTGAAAATTTTATGAGTTATAAGTATGGAAGGATAACGTTAAAACCCGGGTTTAACTTCATAACTGGCCCTAACGGCGCTGGTAAGAGCGCCATTCTTCTTGGTATATCTTTAGCTATGGGTCAGCTTTCTACTGAAAGAAGCAGAAAGCTGGCAGATTTGGTTCGAAGAGGAGAAGATATTGGTAGGGTTTCTTTAGTTATAAACAATTCAAAAGAAAACGGCAAAAGGCCTTTCCCGGCTTATAATAAGGACGAAATAATGCTTTCAAGGTATTTAAGAAAAGACGGTTCTTACTGGTTTGAGATAGATTATAAGGAGGCATCTAGGCAACAGGTCCTTGATCTTTTAAAGAAAGTAGGTATAGATCCTAATAACCTTCTGATAATAATGCCACAAGGTATGGTTGACGAATTTATCATGATTAAGCCTGAAGACAAGCTAAAAATGGTTGAAGAGGCTCTTGGTATAGCTAATATAAGAGAAAACCTCCTTGACGCCAAAAACAGGTTAAAGAACATAATAGCTGAAGAAAATCAATACCAAGATCTCATAGGTAAAGCCATGGATTCTCTGGAAAAGTGGCGCGAAGAGTATGACAGGTTGGTCATGAGCCGTCAGCTTAAACAGAGGCTAGAGGAACTAAATGCCGAATATGCTTGGGCTGAAGTTCTAAAGCTGGAAAAATCAATAAACAGCACTAATGAAAAAATAAACAAGATAAATGAGGAAATTTCTACTTTGACAGCAAGAAACAGGGAGCTGTTGTCAGAGTTTGAATCCGATAAAAATAGGTATAATGCTCTTGTTCAAATAATAAAGGAGAGTGCGGCTAAAGCATACAAAGGAGATGAAAAGTCTGTTACAGCGATTTATGATTCGTTGAGCGAAATTAATTCGCTTCTTGAAAAAATGTTGGCTGAATACTCTAAAGTTAAAGTAGGGGAATACAGGATAGACTCTTTAAATTCAAGCCTTAAAGAATTAAACAGGGAGCTTGAATCCTTAAAAAATGAGTTGAACGAAGCTATTAAAAAGATTACAGGCCAGAGACCGGCAAACGTCAGGACAATCTCTGAAATAGAGGATGAAATAAGGACTGTAAACGCTCAGCTCAAAGTTTTGGGAGATGTAAATCAAGAAGCAGAAAAAGTGTACCTCGAGTTCAAGGCTAAAGTTGATGAATACAAGGAAAAGCTGGATGAAGTTAGGAAAAACAAGGAGAAAACAATGAAAGAGATAGAAAGCAGATCTGAAGAGTGGAAAGAAGTTATAAGGAAGACTATTTCAGAGATAAATGAAAAATATAACGAGATAATGGCAAGAATAAATGCAAGCGGCAAGGTCATACTGATTAACGAAAACGATCCAGAAAACGCCGGTCTTAGACTTTATGCTAGCTTCGTTGGCACAGACCTAATACCGCTTGACAGTTTTTCTCAGAGCGGTGGAGAACTGAGCGCGGCAGTAACAGCATTCCTGTTAGCTGTACAGATGTACATAGTTTCTCCTTTCAGGGCATTGGACGAGTTTGACGTCCATATGGATCCAATAATAAGGGAGAAGTTTATCAAAGCCATATATGAAGTATCTCAAGGCAGCGAAACCCAGTACCTCATAATAACTCCAAACTTCCCCAGCTTTTATGCTCCCGATATAAATTTCATAATAGTTCAGAAGAGCCAGAACGGCAGCGCGCCTAAGGTGATAGCTAAGTGAATGGCAAAGAAGAAGAATTAAAGAAAATAATAGAGCTGCCAGAAGTTTTAAAAAAAGTGGGTGGAGATCCGTTTGCCATCAATGTTGAAGAACTTTTAAAAAAGATAAACAAAAATAAACTTAAAGACAGGGTCATCTCTTTAAAATACGAATCTCAGGCTCTAAATTCTGTATCTATAGTTATTGAAAAACAAGAAGAATGGGTACTGGATGCGTTAAAAGGTCTTAAGATAGACCCCCAGCTTATAAAAGAAAAGGTAAAGCAAATGCCCTTTAAAGACTTAGGACTTATACTTGCAAAGCACACTACTCCAGCTCTGGGGATAAAAAGAATAAGTCGTGAAAGGATAAAGATGGCGGTTGAGTACTTAGGGTTGATAGAACCGTGGGGCAAGAAACCTAGCTTGGGAAGCGTTTCTAGGCACGAAAGCGAGTATACACAGAGCATAGTTTTTGATAAAAAGTTTGAAGAAGAAGCTATGGAGTTTTACGAAAAAAGCTTAAAGCAGGAACTTGAAAAATTTAAGACCGTGTCCTATAAAGTATTTATAGAAAGGTTTAACGAGAAACTTAAAGTAGCCTTTTACATAGCTTACCTCTCAAACATAGGCGTTATATCGGTTCTAAGGAACCCTCTTACTGGAGAAACGCTGATAAGCAACCCGCTAGGAGGAGAATTTGAAAGCGTGGCGATACCATTTGGCTGAAGAAGAGCTTCAAAAAAAGGCCATAAAGGCGCTCAGACTTTTACTGATAGAGACTTCATCATTACCGGGATTAAAAGGCTGGGAATTAAAAAAGCATCTGGGGAAAGATTACCTTGAAGCTATAAAAGTAGCTTCTTTAGAAGCTGACAGATTGGGAATGAAGATAGCTATAATCCCCGATGATGAGGCGCCCAAGGACTTTGAAAAGGCACGGTTTGTCTTGATGACGAAGGAGCCACTCTCTGAAGCAGACTATAGCCGGTGGCTCCGCATAGAAGAAATAGCTTCGCTGGCAATGATTCTTGTAGAGATTTCCCTGAGGGGAGGATCTGTGCCTTTAGAGGTAGTAATGAGAATACTAACCGAAAAGTTACCGAGGTGGAGAGTGAATCAAATAATAGCAAAGCTAGAAAGGCTTGGATACATAAAAGAAGAAAACGGTATAGTTTTTAAGGACTGGAGGTCAAAGGTTGAAATAGACGAAACAGGATTCATCAAAGACATAATACTTTACAGACAGGATAAATGATAAAACGCATTCAGCATCAATTAAATTTTTCAAAAACCGTTTATAATTGCGTAATAAATACATGATCGGATGCCCCTTTATGTAAAAGAACTCTTCAAATCATACGGCAAAACGGTTGCTGTAAGAGGGATAAGCTTTACGGCCCAAGAAGGAAAAGTTTTCGGGTTACTAGGTCCTAATGGTGCCGGTAAAACTACAACTCTTAAAATAATCTCGACAGTTCTTAAACCTGATTCTGGGAGCATTTCTTTAAACGACATCGACATAATTAATGATCCGGAAACGGCAAGAGAGTATATTTCTTATGTACCAGAAGATGCCGGCACCTACAGAAACTTAACCGGTTATGAACACTTGGCATTTGCTGCAACTATATATGCGAGGAGCGAAAAAGAATACAACGAGTTTTTAGAAGAAGGAATTAAAATAGCCGACCTCGGAGACAAAATATACGAGAAAACCAAATCTTACAGCAAGGGTATGAAAAGAAGGTTACAGATAGCTAGAGCCCTGATGATAAAGCCCAGGCTTGCAGTTTTGGATGAACCAACAGCAGGAATAGATGTCTTTCATGCGATAAACATAAGGAACATAATAAAAGATTTTGCGGTTAAAAATTCATCTATAGTTATAGTTTCCTCACATAACATGTTTGAAGTTGAAAAGATGTGCGATGAGATAGGAATCATAAACGAAGGGTTTTTGCTAAGAGTTGGTTCTGTTAAAGAAATAAAGGGAAACAGCCAGGATCTCGAAGAAGTATTTATAAAACTCGCAAAGGGGGATCAAACAGAGCCTCAAAAAAGTGAGATTAAGGATTGAAGGGAAAGGTAAGAGCGCTCATAAAAAAAGATCTCTTGGACGTTCTTAGAGACCCAAAAGTTTACATAGGCTTCTTCTTACCTTTGCTAATATTCGCGGCTTTTGGGTTTATCTCTGCAGTTACCGCGCCTCCTTCTACTGTCCCTTTAAGCGTTTACGTAACTAAGAACTGGAGCGTTCTGGATGGCTATCTTTACAGCCAAGGAGTTAAAATTACAAATCAGCCATTTAATTCCGATGCTATAATAAGTTTTACAAACAAGAGCAATTTCATAAGCCTTAACGTTATTTTCAACATGAAGGATATAAACCAGATTTACTACGCTAAAGCCGAAGCACTAAATTATGTGCTCAACAATTTCCAGTCATACTACAGGAATTACCTTTTAAATAAGAGCGGAATTGCTGATTTTCAAGTCATATCAAATCCAGTCAACTATTCTTTTATCACGAACATTAACAACGTTACTTATTCTCTTAATCCGCTTTACATATTTGAAATGACCCAAGTCGAAGAGTTCGTTGCGCCAACTATCCTGTTTGCTCTCTGCATAGGCATGGCTGAAATGTCAGCAACCCTGATAACCGTCGAGCAAGAAGAAAAAACCTTTGAAATGCTGCTGAGCATGCCAATTAAAAGGTATGAAATTTTGGTATCAAAAATAGTTTCTTCGTTTGTAATATCTATACTGAGCTCAATATTTTATTTAGCTGGGCTTGTTATATTTTCCAATGAATATTTAAGCCTTTTAGGAGCAGTGCAAACGGGTCCGCTTATTTCTGTGAACACGCTGATCTTTTTGATATTTTTAGTGCTTCTCATGATAAGCACAATCTTTTCAAGCTCGCTGGGAATTTTAATAGGGCTTCTAAGCAAAGATCTAAGGATAGCTAACGTATACCTAGGCATAATCACTGTGCCTATACTAATACCAACTCTTTTCTTTATAGCTGGAGGTTCGCTGAGCTATGTTGAGGGCCCCTTTAAGATGCTGCTTTTATTGCTGCCTCCTACATACGCTATAGAAATCACAAGAGCATTCATAACAAGATACCTCACGGACTACTGGATTTTAGGGATTTTTGTCGGGCTTATTGAGACAGCTCTAATTCTATATATTTCATCTTTTATAATAAATGGGGCAAATGTTGGGCTAAAAAATAAGAAAGTTAAGAACAATCAGGAAAGCTAAAATAGTAAAAAATAACAGATCAACAGTTTCAGTGTCAGTGCTTTTAATTTCTTCACATTCAAAAGCGAAATCAGGTAAACCTTTCGTTTCAAGCGCTAGTGAGGTGACGAACGCTTTTTTTACAGAGTTGTAAATCAGCGCTTTAAGAAACGTGTATGGCATTGTTATCCTGCTAAACCTCTTTGGTTTTCTTATCCTGCTTACCGAATATACGGTCTTTGACATTTCTACTATTTCCGGTAAAAGCCTAAAAGTCATAGCGGCACCAAGCGCGATCAGAGGTGGAACGTTAATTTTCTCTAGGGCATTCAAAACAGTCTTTGGGCTTAAACGTTTAGAAAAAGAGAAAGCCAAAAACAGGGTTATTAACAGCTTGGCCGAAGATATAACCCCCCATATGATACCTTGGTAAGTCATCGCAATACCCCTGCCTTCTGTCAAAAAGTCGACAATCATGTTATAATGCGGTTTTATTACCCAAAAAATTATATCGGTTTTTTGTCCAGAATAAAAACCCCAATAAAAAAACGCCTGCGAAAGCACAAAACCTAACACTATCCAAGCGCTGAATTTGATGACAGGGAGCAGCTGCTTTTTATAATTTATAAAACTATATAAAAAAGAAAGCAAAACGCCCGCTAAAAGGATATAGATATTATATGATACCAACGCTAACGTCGAACCTATCAAAAGGACTAAAAACGATATAAAAACACCGTGGATTTTATTACGATTCATAAATTTCACCATTGTAAAAGCGATAAATTTTATCCGATATTTTTTTCGCAAGCGATTCTTCTTGCGTAATAACTATGGCAGAAGAGCCTGAGCTCTTTATAAGTTCTAAAATATTAGCCAATAAGGACAAACCATACTGATCTTGACCTTCCGTTGGCTCATCGAGCACATACAATTCTGGGTCTTTAGCTACCGCAGACGCAAGAGCTAATCTAACTCTTTCACCCCTTGAAAGCGAATGGGGTAACCTTTCTTTTTTGTTTTCAAGTCCAAAAAATTTTATGCTTTGCTCTGCTATGTTTCTGTCTCTGCTTTCATAGAGAACCTCTGAAATAACTCTATCTTGAAGAAACTGAAGCTCTGGAGTTTGTAGCATAAACCCTATATTTTTTGCGCCTGTAAAAACACCCTTTGAAGGAAGCATTCCAATGATTATCTTAGCTAAAGTAGATTTTCCAGAACCGTTAGGGCCGACAAAGGCTACTATTTCGCCTGCATTGACTTCAAGGTTTATGTTTTTTAAAGCCTGAACTCCAGAGTCATAACAGTAGTTCAAGTTCGTTGCTTTAATAAGATCCTTGTTTACGTTTTTATTTTTCAGGTCTATTTCTGGTTCTGGCGCATCGAATTTCTCAGAATGAAGCTCAATGCTGGCATCTGCTATGCCTTTTAAATACTCCGTCCTGTGTTCAGCAATAATCGCCGTTATATTTTTTTCTTTTAAAAGTTTAAGCTGTTCTATGAACTTTTTTCTCGAATCATTGTCAAGGTTTGCGAGTGGCTCATCAAAAAGCACTAACTTATAGCGTCCAAGCAGAGCAAAACCAACAGCTACTTTCTGAGCTTCTCCGCCGCTTAAAGTAAATACGTCTCTGTGCAAAATCCCTCTTAAACCCAAGGTTTCTACGACATCATCAAAACTTTTTGGGTCGGGGTTTTTCCATGTAAGCTCAGTGCAAACATCATAACCAATAAACGAGTTTATGGGTTCTTGAGGTACATAGTAAACCAATTGGTTTTTAAGAGCATCTTTAGGTGTTGTTCCATTAATTGTAATCTCCCCCTCCATTTTTGCATCAACGTATTCCCCCACAAAACCCAATATCGAGTACAAAAGTGAAGTCTTACCAGAACCCGTAGCTCCGCTTATCAAACCTATTTCCCCTTCTCCCAATTCCCAGTTAATATTTTCAAAAATCAGCTTACCATCATAGCGCATCGAGAGGTCCTTGATAGATATCATACAAAAAGGCGTTGGAAACAGAAAGATATAAATATTTGGATGGATAATCCATCCAACATGAGAAACTCAATATTAGCTACGGCCTTATCGGCAATAATAATTGCTGTGCTAGCTTTCATGTTATACATTTCATTCGAGGTTTATGCTTACAGTAAAGTGATAAGCGAAGCCATAACAATAGCAGAGTCACTAGCAATTATAGCAATCGGCCTAGCTCTCATAAACAGAAATTTTAAAGAAGTTGTAAGGCCAAAAAACCTAGCTTTATCAATAATTTTCGGAATATTGCTGTACGCTGCACAGTTTGCGATTGCATACATACCTTCGTTTGTTTGGTACACTCCCCCTTTAAACTATTTTGCTACGGCTCTTTTTGTATACCTTCCACAGGGTCTAATAGTAAGCGTTTTGCTGATACTTACCGATAACGCCTACGGGTCTATTTTCATGATGATAATACCGTTTTACATAATATCTATGATTGCATTCTTTAATCCCATTTGGACTCCATTCTACTTCAGCATGGCGGCTTTGGCAGAAATTATAATCTTATCGGGAAAGAAAGAGCGTATAACTTCTGCTCTTGGTTCTATAATGTTCAGTTCAGCGGACGCTTTTCTTGCATCACAGTTTATGCTTTTTAACTTTGGTGTTTATCAGCCGCCTTTAATTCAGCTGTCTTCTGCTTTGATCGACATTGTTTTTGCAGCATTAGGTGCCTTTATAGGGCTAGCAGTGGGCAGAAAAGCAAAAACTGCATGGAGGCCGTAAATGCAAGACAATCATCTTTTGAGCGAAAGCAAAATGTAAGCTAAAAATGCCACGGTTACACCTATTGCCGCCGGAACTAGAATCCTGTTTATGATATTTATTGCATATTCCCAGCTGTTCCCAAGCAGTATTCCTATGTAAAGAAGAACTAGGCTCCATAGAAAGGATCCGAGAAAAGTAAAGAGTATAAACTTGAAAAGGTCCATTTTAAATGCCCCGGCAGGAAACGAAATCAAAGTTCTCATGCCGGGTAGCATCCTTGTAAAAAACACAGCATAAGCACCATATTTTTTAAACCATTCGACAGCCCTTTTGAGGTTGTTTTCACTTATCAGCCTTCTTTTTTCTATACCTTCTATTCCTATCAACAAACCTATATAATAATCCGCTACAGAACCTAAGATAGACCCAGTAGTTGCAGCAAAAAGAACCAGATAAAGATTAAGCCTTCCGAGCGAAACCAAATAACCTGACAAAGGAAGTATAACTTCAGAAGGTATGGGCAAAGATGAACTCTCGAGAGTCATTAATACAAATATTACTGTTACTCCACCATCTGCAACAGCCTTTGCAGTCCATACGGGTATAGCAACTATCAGGCTATGAAGAGGATTGTATCCGAAGTTTTCTTTTCCGTAGAAGGCATAGGATAATATAAAAGCAACAATTCCTACAACTGAGCTGATCAGTTTTTTATTGAACATTTTATGCAGCTTTTTCTTCCAAAGACTCTTTTATTGCTTCGTTTATCTGATCAGCCATATAATGGTCCAATAACTTGAACTTAATCTTTTTAACTTCTGGAACCTTTTTTAAAGCCTCGACAACATCGTTTGCCAACTGATAAGCTAACATTGCAGGGCATGCAGGAGTTGTCATTCTTACCTCTATATCTACAGTACCATCCTCGCTTAGCTCCAGCTTTTGAACTAAGTTTAAGTCAAGTATGGATACTCCAACTTCGGGGTCTATAACATAAGAAAGATTTTCCCAGATCTGATCTAAGACCTTTTCTTTGTCCATTGAACAATTATAATTTATGAGATTATTATTTCTTTCTTCACAATCTTTTACAAAAGCAATAGCTGCAACTACTTTGATGCAAAAAACACGATATAAAATTCGCCGGGGGCAGGATTTGAACCTGCGAGGGCCGAAGCCCACTGGCTTTCCTGTCAGAGATCTCGAGGCCAGCCCCTTAGGCCGCTCGGGCACCCCGGCTGAATAATTTTCAAAAAAGATCGATTTAAGCTTATTTTAATTTTTAAGCATATGCCTTTAGCGCTGCATTTCATAAGTTTAAGATTATATTGTACAATCTGATTACATCATTATCCCCGTTTATAGTTATGTCGGAAGGAATTATTTTGACTCCTTCAATAGTTCTTTCGTTATCTTTATAATCACTCGTATCCACAACGAGATAATCTATCAATCCATCATAAATTTTTACAAGACCTCTGGGTCCCGCTTCAATTCCTAGATCTCGCATCATCTTTGCAGCTGGACCCTTATAGGTAACCCCTTCTTTAAAAGGGCTTATAGCTACCCTTTTACCCTTAAAATTTTTTATTTTTTCTCTCAAATCTTTAACAGAAATTATTGGAAATATCGAAGCTAATGGATTGCTTGGTGCCACTATCAAAATTTCAGATTCATCAAGGATTTCTAGAGCTTTTTCAGAAGCCCTTGCATATCCTGAACCATCGATTTTAAGGTATTTTATGCTCTCCTCAATTCTCTTTACATAATATTCTTCAAAAGAAATTTCTCCAGAGCTTAAGCCAATGATTGTTTTTAACCTGTTGTCCGAAGGAGGGGCAACTCTTACATCCAGCCCAAAAGTTTTAAGAAGTTTGTCAAAAACTTCTGTAAGCTTTAGGCCGCTTTTTAATAGGTAAGTCCTGTAAATATGAACAGCAAGATCCCTGTCACCGAGCATTATGTAAGGCTCAACCTTCATCGTTTTCAGCATTTCATATGTGTTAAACGTATCCCCAGCTATCCCCCAGTTTTTTGTAAAGTCAAACAGGCCTGCAAGCGAATAAAGAACAGAATCAAAATCCGGCGATACGTAGAGACCAAGAAAATATTCATCATCGGCAGTATTTACTATGGCGTTAACTTCGATTTTGTTTCTGTACAGCCCTCCAACAACTTTAGCGCCCGATGTTCCGCCGCATAGAACGCTCGTCCTTAGCATCGAATAATAAAGTGGATCAGATCTTAAATAAAGTTTCGTTAAGATACGGCTTTATCTTGTTCAAAACGTAGTTCGCTGCGTTTGGTGTTATCTCAGCTCTTCTTCTGAACCAAGTAAAGTTAGGCTCTCTTTCCCATAAAGGCACTATATGTATGTGAACATGAAAAATTATTTGACTGGCAGCCCTGCCCACGTTTGTGAACAGCCTTATGCCGTCAGCGTTCATTCCCATTTTTACCGCAAGCCCAACAATTTTCGAAATTCTTGCAAGATCATAAAGTTCTTCATCGGGGACAGAAAGGAAATCCTGATAGTGCTTTTTAGTTATAACTAGGGAATGACCCGGAGCTATAGGAAACCTGTCGAGAATCGCTATAACCCTTTCGTTCTCAAATATTTTGTATGCCTGTTCTTTTCCGTTTGATATGTTACAAAAAACGCAGTCCTGAAGCATCTATTTTCTTAACTATTATCCCTTTTATAATCTTTTTATTGTAAATTTTATTGTAAATTAAAAACAGTTCTAAGATCTTCTTCGTTCAGTTTTATTTCTTTGCTCTTCAAAATTCCTTTAACGTGAGACGGTTCGCTGGTCGATGGTGCATATGAAACTTTAAAGAAGTTAAGCAAAGAAAGCGCTATCTCAGAAATGCTCGATCCCTTTGCTTCGGAAAGTTTCTTTAGCCTGTTTAGCGTACAGCCGTAAATCATCCTGTTTTTAAGAGACGTATAACCCCTTTCAGTTAATATTCCTCCTCCTAACGGTGAAGCTGAAAAGACGTTAATCTTAAGGCTCTGGAGTTTTTTTACAATGAGCTGGTTGTTTTTTGTCAGGGCATTAAAATCAATTTTAACGTGTTGAAGTTTTTCCAAAAGATCCTCTTCGTATATTTCTTTAATATAACCAGCTTTCCAGCCAATCAATCCAAAGCTGTTTATTATTCCCTCATTGAGGGCCTTTTTTAATCCCCTTAACGTTTCTTTTAAACTTACGAAAAAGTTTGGCATCTTAATTTCAAAAACTTCTGCAGGCCTTCCCAAAATATTTTTCAAAAGCAAAGTCTGTTGAACAATGTTTTCATAGCTCGGATATATTCCATTGAACCTGGCTAATACAATTATGCTTCTATTTTCTCTGAGAGGTTTAATAAAAGACTCAATTTTTTCTAACCTGATCCAGGAATCTCTTAAATCAATAACGTTTAGGCCAGAATTCAAAAAAGCTTCGAATGCAAGCTTAACCCCATTAGGGTTAGACTCCAGTTTATCCCTCTTTATAGATATCCCGCTCAAAGGCTGAGCGGCCATGGTTAGCACTACTGTCACAGCCATTTATTAACTTTCTTGAACGATTGCAGAGCAAAGAATAAAAAGGCACGTAGTATAATGCAGTTTGTGGCCGCCATGGTGTAGTGGTAGCACAGGAGCCTGTGGAGCTCCTGGCCCGGGTTCGATAGCATTTTAAATTGCCGAAAATCCCGGTGGCGGCCATTACAAAGTTTTTGTTTAGAGTAAAGCTTTGTCTTCTCTTAATTGAGGTATTGCATAGTAAGCACTATAACTGGTAAGCATGCGGTTGCTTAGAACGTTACGTTTATCAATCATAATAAATCAAGTATAGATACATGAGTAAAATAAAGGTGGCATTGGCCGGGGTCGGCAACTGTGCTTCAGCAATTGTGCAAGGAGTTTATTATTATTCAGATAAAGAACCCATAGGCGTTATAAGCGATAAAATAGGGCCTTATAGCATTTCTGACATAGAATTTGTAGCAGCTTTTGATGTTTCAAAAAGAAAAGTTGGCAAGGATCTTTCTGAAGCCCTTTTTGAGTACCCAAACTTAACTAAGAAGTTCGCAAATCTACCAAAGCTGGGGGTTGAAGTTCAACCAGGTCCGGTTTACGACGGCGTTGCACCCCACATGAAGGAATCGTTTCAACCAGTAGAAAAAGGGTCTGATGTATCGTTTGTTGCGGATAAGCTGAGAGAAAGCGATGCCGACATGCTCATAAATCTGCTTCCAGTGGGAAGCGAAGAAGCAACTAGGGCATACGCAAGGGCTGCTCTTGAAGCAAGAAAGGGTTTCATCAACGGTATTCCTGTATTCATAGCTAGCGATAAAGGATGGGCTTCTCAGTTTGAAAAAGCCGGGGTTCCTGTGATGGGAGATGACGTAAAAGGCCAGGTCGGTGCAACTATCCTTCACAGAACCCTCGTTTCGCTGTTCCACATGAGGGGGGTCATAGTAGAAGAGACCTATCAGGTCAACATAGGAGGTAACACAGATTTTTTAAACATGACGGTTGAGGAGAGGTTAAAGAGCAAGAGAATCAGCAAGACTTCAGCTGTGACCAGCATTTTACCCTACGGGAAAGAGCTCGAAGAAAAAGGTAAGATAAGGATCGGCCCTAGCGATTATGTGCCATTCCTAGGAAATACTAAGGTTTGCTATATCTACTTAAAAGGGAAAAGCTTTGCTGACTTTCCGGTAGAGCTCAAGGTTAAGCTCTCTGTAGACGACAAATCTATGTTTGCGGCCGTGATGCTCGATGCTATTAGGTTGATGAAAGTAGCACTAGATAAGGGTTTGAAGGGGGCACTTATCGAACCTTCTTCTTTTCTGTTTAAGCACCCACCTGTCCAGGCAACGAGTGATGCCGAAGCTTCTGAGTGGTTAAGAGGGTGGCTAAAGAACCTTGGGTACTGAGCTGACCTATGTTGACGAGGATTTTATAAAGAAAAACTATCCGGCCCGCAGAAAGGAATCACATAAAGGCGAAAACGGCAGGGTTCTAGTAATAGGTGGAAGCTGGATTTATCATGGAGCGCCTTACATAGCTTCCCTCGCTGCGCTTATAAGTGGCGTAGATTTAGTTTATACAGCTGTACCTAAACCCATAGTCAGCACAATAAGGTGTTTGAACCCTAACCTGATAGTTATACCTTTACCCGACTATAAATTTACAAAAGGTAACGCGGAAAGGCTCATAAAAATAATGCCGCAGGTCGACGTGGTGCTAATAGGCAACGGTATGGGAAAGGGGATATCTGACGGTTTAAAGGTATTTTTAAAGGAAATGCCCCTCAAAAAAGCTATACTTGACGCCGATGCTTTGCTGCCTGAATCTATTTCGGTTCTTTCCGGTTCTGATAAGGATTTTATAGTTACACCTCATGAAGCCGAGTTTAAGAGGATCAGCGGGTTTGACGTAGAAGGAAAGAGCATTGAAGAAAAGGCAAAAATGGTGATGAACTTTGCAAAAGATAAAGGCACCACGGTCCTTCTAAAAGGCGTTATAGATATAATTTCCGACCCAAAAGAACTCTATCTTAACGCGACTGGCAATGCAGGTATGACTGTCGGCGGAACTGGTGACGCGCTTGCCGGTTTGACAGCAGGATTTTTCTCTAAAGTAACAAAAGCCGTAACAGCTTCGGCATTAGCTGCTTACATAAATGGGAGCGCCGGGGATCTTGCGCTAAATGAAAAAGGATTGCATTTCACTGCGACAGATCTTATAAATTACTATCCAGAAATAATGAAAAAATTCGATCGTTTATTATGAATTACTTTATTATCTTTTTGCCGAGTTGTGCCGGTTCCAAGTTAAATACTATTGTTTTAAGCACCGTCATTTCATCTATGCTGTAACCAACTCCTTCCCTGCCAGTTCCTGAATTCTTGTTCCCGCCAAACGGGAAGTATCCAAGCCCGTGTTTAGGCATATCGTTTATAGTCACCTCTCCGACCTGTAATCCTTTAGCTACCTTCCAGAGTTCGTAGAAGTTGTTTCCGAAAACGCATGAATCAAGACCGTATTCGCTCTTTTTAGCTAGATTCAGTGCTTCATCTACGCTGTTGACTTTGTGTATCGGTATAACAGGTCCAAATATTTCCTCCCAGAGTATCCTTGCGGTTTCCGGAACATCGTACAAAACTGTTGGCTGCACATAGGTTCCTTCAACGTTTCCTCCTAACAATATTTTAGCTCCCTTCTCAACAGCATCGTCTATAAGCGACTTGATCCTCTGTGCCGCACCGCGTGATATTACAGGCCCCACCTTTACAGAAGGATCCGTTAACGGGTTTCCGAGTTTCCACGCCTTTGCTTCTTCAACTATTAGATCCACAAGCTTATCGGCAACCTCCTTTACCGGAAGGACAGCGCTGATTGCGTCGCATCTCTGCCCAGCGTTTGAAAGCGAACCCGAAACTATTTTTTTGGCCGCAGTCTTGAGATCTGCATCAGCAAGCACTATACAGTAAGCCTTACCCCCTAACTCAAGGTGAAGCTTTTTAACGCCCGCAACTGAGCTTATGGATTTTCCGGTGCCTGTGCTTCCAGTAAAGCTTATCATGCCAACATCCTTATGTGCTGCAAGCGCGTTACCTACAACAGAACCGGGCCCAGTTATAGCCTGTATTGTACCTTTTGGGAAACCGGCTAGATTGAGAATCTGGACAAACATGAGAGTGGATAATGGAGTTTCTGAAGTTGGCTTCACCACAACGCTGTTTGCCGCAAGAAGAGCAGGAATTATTTTAGATGCAGGAATATAAAGCGGGTAGTTAAACGGGCCAATCGCTCCAACTACTCCGATAGGTTCTCTTATAACCAGCGCTATCTTTTGGGCGGTATCTTTTGACCAGTCCCCGGGCAGATATTCTCCAAATATCTTTCTTGCGTCCTCCATCGTTAACTTCATCCTGAGGTAAAGAGACTCAACTTCACCCTTTGCACCTTCTCTTGTCTTCCCCCCTTCGAGCATAAGCACTTTTATAAAGTCCTCCTGATGTTCCATTAGAAGGTGCCTTGCCTCTTCCATTAGTTCTATCCTTTCTATCCCTGCTATTTCCCTTATCTTGTACTGGTTTTCCTTAGCGGATTTTACTGCCCTGTCAACATCTTCAGCTGAAGCCTTATAGACGTAACCGATTAGGCTATCATCAACTGGGGATCGCAAAGGATCCTTTTGCGCGCTGTTTGTCCATTTTCCGTCAATAAAGAATTTAAAGTTTTTTATCCCGTTTTCAGAATCGAAGAGATCGCTGAACTCTTTTGAAAGTTCTAATACAGCAATTTTTTCATTTGATAAATTGCTCATGATTACTTTTACAATTTAGGTGTCTTATTTACTTTTACAATATTTTTCATTGTTTAGAAATAAGCTAGGAAAAATTAATATTTAACCTTTAAGAAAAACCTTATGTGAAGAAAAGCGGTCTAGGGCCTTTGGAAATTAAAATACTTTCAGCTCTTTCAGAGCTCAAAGAAGGTACTGTGAAACAGGTTTACAGCGAGCTACAAAAAAGCGAAGAAAATGTAGCTATAACGACTGTAGCAACGGTTCTTGACAGGCTTTTTAAAAAAAGGATCGTTGAAAGGACCCTTATAAACGATGGAAAACCATCATACGTTTACAGGATCTCTTCCAACATATTTAAAAATGAAAAGGCTATGTCCCTCGTTATAGATTTTCTGAAAGCTTTTAAGGAGCCTTTAAAGTTTTATTTTGCTGAAAACAGCGATCTAACTCCTGAAGAAGTGGAAAGCATATTCAAGGCCTTAGAAGAATAAATTGATGCTAATAACTTTTGTAAAAATATTTGGTTATCTTATAATCATAAGACCTTTAATAGTCAAGCTCAGCATTCTTATATCGATAATAGGTTTGCTGAGCTTTTTCTTTATAAAAGACAAAAAGTCATTTACAGGCAAGCTTTTGATGTCATTTTCCTTATTCTCTTTAATTCCTTATATTTTCATAGGCCTGCAGTTTATAGTTGGAGATTTTATGGTTTTTGCTAGGGCCGTTTTATCAGCCAGATTTAACCTTCTTGTTGTTATCTTTAAGAGGTTCTGGTTGGTTGAGCACGACCCCATTTTCTGGGGGGTTTCTATAAGCGTTTTGATCTTAATTTACGGCTTGATGTCAACGCACAGAAAACCGCCTCTTACACCTTTAAGAGATCAAGAAACCATAAAAACTGTAAAAGAAATATCAAGGCTGTTAAAGATACCTCCGCCCCAGGTTTATATGCTCAATACGGAAGAACCTCAGCTTTATACCAACGCAAACAGATCAAAACCATATATAGCAATCTCAGTAGGTGCATTTGAGACATTTAGCAAAGACGAACTTATTGCCGCCATAACGCACGAACTAGCTCACATAGCTAACAACGACAACGAAAACTTTTTATTTTCGCTGATTTCTTTGATCGGCACGTTGTTTAACTTTCTAAACTTAATAAACCCCCTGTTGATCAAGAGAGAATCAGAATATGCCGCTGATGAGACAGCAGCTAGGGTGGTTGGGGTTGAGCCGCTGATAAACGCTCTTTTGAAAGTTTCAGGCGTTGTTCCAAGCTGGCGCACTGGGAGCGGGTTTATACCTTCGAAGTTTGAGCTTTTAGTTTTTACCCCTTCGGTAAAGAAAAGAATAGAAAGGTTACTGGTTCTTTACAAGGAAGGCGCAATACCCAAACTCGGACAGGCTTTTGTTGAACTTTCTGATGAAGCTAATTAAAATTGAAACTATAGTTGTTGAGCAAGGCTCTTCTAAAGTCTGTTTAGCATGATTAGAGGACTGCTCTTAAAAAGAATTAACCGGCTTTAATTATTAAGCATTAATGTCAGGATTATTAATTGGCACTTTTTGACCAAAATACTTAGAGAGCGGGCAAAATCGATCTGTTCAAAAATGTCCTAGATAGGATAAATTTATTAGTTTTAAGGTCTTAAGCTTATCCGTGAATTATATTATTTATGATGTTTCTGTTACTTTGATTTTTATCGTATGGGTTTTATCGGTTATTGTTGTTATTTCAAAGAAGGTTTACAACTATGCGATATCCAAAAACTTTGACGAAACCTCTGCAAGATACCTTAGCAGGAAGACAATACATATACTTGCAGGAGGAATTATTGCGGTTTTTGTCCCTTTTGTATACAGAGAACCTGTCACCCCGTTTATCTTAAGCCTGATTTTAACTTTTCTTCTTTTATATAACAGAAGGCATAAGAAAATGATGGCCTGGTTCCAAGAAACTAGCAATTTCTATGAAGTAGACTTTACCATAATGTGGGGGGTTTCAATACTGGTTGGCTGGTTCTTCGACCGAAACTTATGGCTTGGAGTTCTGCCTGCGATATACATGTCTATAGGTGATGGAATAACCGGAATAGTTAGAACTCTAGTCTCTAAGAAGAGGTATAAAGGCGTTGAAGGCAGTATTGCCATGCTGGCATCTATAATTCCGTTTAGTTTGATAATGGGCTATGGCGGCATGATCGCAGCAATAGCAGGAACCTTTGCTGAAAAACAAAAATTTATAGACGACAACATAGCGGTTCCGTTAATTTCGCTTTTGATTCTTATTCTGTTTAAACTGTTTTATCCGCAACTGCTAAAAGGATTTTACTAAATTAAGAGTTTATGGAGGTATCGTTAGCTCTAACGCAAATAAAGACAGAAAGAGATAAGGAAAAAAATCTACAAAAAATAAAAAGCATCATAAAAGCTTCAAAAGCTGATGCAATAATACTCCCTGAGTTTTCTAACTTTTATGTTTCAGATTTAAGGCCAGAAGAAGTTTATAAAAAAGCTGATACAGATGATTCTGATTTCTTAAATGAAATATTTTATTTTGCATCGAACAGCAGTAAATGGGTGATATTGGGAGTTTATGAAAAGAGCGAAGATTTTCCAAAAACTTACAGCACAGTTTATGTTATAGGGCCCGAAGGTAAAATCAGGTTAAAGTACAGAAAAACGCATCTTTTCAGAGCGCTTGGCTACGATGAGTCTTTATATTTAAAACCCTCAGATAACGGGTTTAGTGTTTTCGAAATAAATGGAATTAAAGCAGGAATAATGATCTGTTATGAAATAAGATTTCCTGAAATTGCTAGAACTCTGGCTTTAAAAGGAGCTGAAGCATTAATAGTTCCGAGCGCATGGCTAAAAGGGTACAACAAAGAAGAACAATGGATAACTTTGGCTAAGGCTAGGGCTATGGAAAATACCACCTATGTTCTGACTTCTAACCAGATAGACAACATCTACACCGGTATAACGCTTGCAGTAGACCCCTTAGGAATAATAAAAGCGAGGGCAAGCGAGACCGAAGAAACAATTGAAGTAAAAATAAGCAGAGATAGATTGGAAAGCGTTAGAAGCGCGCTTCCTTTGCTCGAGCAAAGGAGGCCAGAACTTTATAGACTTCAATAAATTGATTCAAAAAATGTAAATAATCTTTATGTTTAGAAAATTTTATGCAGGAAGCTCCAAAATGCCCGAATTGTGGAAGACCTTTATCTTACCTGAAAAGAGTTTGCACAGAATCTACAGAATATGAGCTTTCAGAGGATGGTTGCTATGAAAAGGCAGAAACAAGCAAAGAAGATTGTAGTGGATTCGTATGTCCTTATTGCGGGTATCTAATTGCCGATGATGAAACAAAGGCCATAGAATTTCTAAGGCAAAACAAATAAGCCGATGTAACATCTTAAAATATCTAGCTGAGTTTTGCTTTTAATAGATCAAGTTCTTTATATAATTCCTCGCATGCCCGCATCATTAAAAAATGTTACATAAAGATAAAACTCTTAACGACAAAAATATGCTTGTTCAAAAACGTTTCAGGTTGTTACAATTTACTTCATCATTAGTTATAGTTTAAGATCGGAGATTTAATAAAAAACAGAGCAAAAAATGTTTCAGGCAACATCTATTAAGCTAGGCTATAACGTCTTTACGAGGTGATAAAAAATGGCTCAGAATGTTCAGCAGAATTATCCAAGGACAGCATATATACTCTCACTGATAGCTGGCACACTAATGGTTCTTAGCAGCGTTGTAGTTGCATTTGCATTCTCCTTCTTCTTTGTTGTTGCGCCATATCATAGAATGATGTACTTTGCATGGCCTGCAATAGCTTTTGGAATGATGTCATTCTTCGGACTAATATCTGGAATAATAGTACTTGTTTCTGCCTTCATGCTCAAATCTAAACCCGCAGAGAGCACAACTTGGGGAATACTGATAATCGTGTTCTCAATATTCAGCTTCTTCGGAATGGGAGGATTCGTGATAGGTGCTATCCTTGGTATAATAGGTGGAGCTTTCGCCCTTTCATATAACCACTATTAAAGCAAGTTCTTCAAAAGTTATTTTTTGAATTTTTATTTTTTATGTTAAGCTTTATAACGTTAGTGTTGCCTCTTTTTTCTACAGAAATTATTCCTCTCTGAGCAAGTCGAACTATAACCCTGTGCGTTTTTACCCTTGTAAATCCGGTTTCTTTTGAAATCTGTTTTTGTAAATATTCACCGCCGTGTTTAATCAAAATTTCAACAACCTTTTTTTCATCAGGTAAAAGAAAAGAAAAAATATCCTCTTGCTGGTTCTCGCTCGTGTTTTTTGTTTGAATTTCCGGCACGATCAAAAAATATACTACGCCGACTGTACCGGCTAAAGTTGAAACGAAAAAGAGAAGAAACGATAAAGGCACAAAGAAGGGTATTCCCGGAGGAGCTTTACCTGTGAGCAGCTGCAAGAAAAGCTCAGGTATGTTGGGGCTCTTTTCTGTTACTGCCGCAAGCAACAGTATCATCATCCCTAGGCCAACAGCCGCTGAAACCAAGATTAGAAGCAGCACCCTTAACTTGTTCAATTCTTTACGTTAAATGTTCGCAAACATGGGTTTTAATCTTTATTTATAATTTATAAAAAATAATTTTTGATTACATCATAAAGTTAAACTTTTATATTCAGCTTTAATAAAAAGAATTCATAATGTAGAAACCAGACTTGTCTGATTTAATGATGACAAAAAAGTTCTGAAAATGTTTCATGCAAACCATATGAAAAGGATACCTATTTACTCCTTTGAACAAGCTTCTTTTCTGAGCTTTACATTTTAAGTTAAGGCAAAAGCAACTCAACAAAACTTTATCTAATGCTCGCTTTATAATTTAAGTATGCTGGCAGAAGATCTGGCTCATTTTGCGGTACAGCAGTCATCGAAGCTGGGATTTGAATATTCTGAAGCAAGGGTTCAGCGGGACATTTTTGTGTCTTTAAGCTTGAACAGTGGCATACCTGATGTACCGCTAAAGGGAGAATTTTACGGGATAGGCATAAGGGCGATTTATAAAGGAGCGATGGGATTCTCATCGACAAACCTTCTGACAAAAGAATCAATCATGAATGTTCTTCAGAATCTAAAAAGAACGTTGGAAAGTATAACGGCAACAAAAGAAAACGAAAGGGTCAAGATGTCGGAAGAGGATGCTTTGACAGCTAACTGGTCAGTAGATGAGAGAACAAGGTTTGAAGATGTTAATTTAGACTGGTTTCTTAAAAAGACAAGGGAGCTAGATGACGTAGCAAAAAAAGAAGAAAAAATAAAGCAGAGGTTGATAAGGCTGAGCGGCAGTTTGCAGCTCAAATATTTTGTAAATTCTGAAGGAACCATGGTAAGAGCAAGGATACCTAGGTATCTTCTTACAGCTTTCATCACAGCATACGACTCATCGGATATAGCTCAGAGGTTTATCGAGATAGGCGGAAGCGGCGGTCCAGAAGTTTTAGATAGGCTTAAAGCATATGAAAAGTTTAATGAAGAAATAAAAACAATAACAAAGATAGTTGGGAAGAGGAAGAGCATAAAGGAAGGAACCTATGACGTAGTTGTAGGACCCGAGGTCGCAGGAATAATGGCGCATGAATCAATAGGACATCCTTTTGAAGCAGACAGGGTTAGAGGCAGAGAAGGAGCACAGGGAGGTGAGTCTTACCTGAGAGATGTGAAATCCGGCAAAATTGGTAGCGTTGAAGCTAACATTTCCGACGATCCAACTATACCTTTTTCATACGGGTATTTTCTTTTTGATGAAGAAGGAGTAAAAGCGAGGAAAAAAGAGCTTGTAAAAGGAGGATCTGTTAACGAGCTCCTTCATAACAGGGAAACTGCAGGGGAAATGGGGATCAAAAGCAATGCTTCGGCTAGAGCTTCAAACTATTCTGTGGAGCCCATAATACGGATGTCGAACACTTTTGTAGAACCTGGCGACTGGACTTTTGAAGAAATCGTAAAAGAAGTAAAAGACGGCCTTTACATAAACTCTTTTATGGAATGGAATATAGACGATCGCAGGCTTAACCAAAGATACGTAGGGTTTGAAGCTTACAGAATATCTAATTCTGAAATATCAGAGCCCGTCAAAGGGATAATAATAGAGACAACTACTTTGAACCTATGGAGCAAACTTTATGCGAGAAGCAGGGATCTAGAATTTTCTGCGGCAACGTGTGGCAAAGGCGATCCTGAGCAAGGGGTTCCTGTATGGACAGGTGGGCCATATTTGCTGTTTAAGGGTTTAAATCTGAAGGTGAGGTAAGATGATTCTAGAAAAAGTTAAACCGCTGGTTGAGAACGCAGTAGAACAGTTTTCAATGATAGAGAATGACGTTGATGAATACATAATAAGGTTTTACAACGGCAAAATTGCTATAGCAGCTGCAAACAAATCAACTTACCTCCAGTTGCTTGCAACCAAAGGCAAAAAGAAAGTCTTTAAGGTAATTACAGACGTGCAATCCATAGAAAAAGAAGTTGAAGACGCCCTCAAGACCATTGAAACAGTAGAAGAAGGAGAAGTTCCTGAAGTGTACCCGAAAACGTCCTATTCTACTCTGGAAATTTCTGATAAAGAAATAGCTTTTGATGAAGCGCTAAACAAGGTAATAAATTCAATGGAAAAAGCGTACAGCGCAGGCGTGGATAGAATAGCCGGCATAGCGAAACTTTATAGGACTACGTATCATCTTTTAACTTCTACTGGAAATGAAAAGGACGAAACAAGGACAGATTATATATACTACGTAAGAGCGTTTAAAGGAAATGGCAGCGGTTTTGGGAACTCGGTTTCAACATCAATAAAGCGCTTCGATCCAGAATCCGCGGCAACGGAAGCCGCTGAGCACGCGAGAATGTCTGAATCGCCAAAAATAATTCCTGAAGGAAAATATACTGTTATACTATCTCCCCCTATAGCTTCAGCTATTTTTGAGCTTGTAGCAGGAATGTGCTCCGCCTATTCTATAGACGTCGGCTTTTCTTTCTTAAAGGATAAATTGGGCGAAACGGTTGCGCCTAAGGAGCTTAACGTCACAGATTACGGGCAGATCTACGACGGAGTTAACAGCAGATCTTTTGACGACGAAGGCGCTCCTACAGGAAGCACAAAGCTTATAGATGAAGGGAGGTTTGTTTCAGTCCTCCACAATTCCACAACGGCTAAAAAATGGGGAACAAAAACAACAGGAAACGCGGGCATAATAGATCCTTCTCCATGGAACATCACAGTTGATGAAGGAGATGCAGAAAACGACGAAATGATCAAGGAAATAAAAGAAGGGGTATTTATCACTAACAACTGGTATACTAGGTTCAACAACTACAGAACGGGAGAATTCTCCACAATAATAAGGGATGCGACCTTTTATATCAAAAACGGAGAAATCGTGCATCCGGTTGCAAATATAAGGCTTTCAGATTCATTACCGCGGCTTTTAAGTTCTATAAAGATGATTTCTAAAAATTCCAAGTGGATAAAATGGTGGGGAGAAGTAGTTACCCCCGTCAAGTCGCCATACATAATGGTAGAAGGAGCAACTTTAACTGTACCTTAAATGGTTTCTATTATAAAAATAGAAAGGGAAAATTTAAACCGCTTAAACGGCAAGGTCCTTGATCTTGACGGCTATTATTATAAGTTATACAAGGATTGCGAGCTTTACTCCTCATTTGATTTTTTAGAAACAATCAATCGCATAATTGATGCTCTTTTAGAAGCGGGTAAGCTTTATATAATTTCATATGATACGTTGACTTTCATGTTCATGAAAAGATATGGACGAAGAAGGTACAAAATATTCTTTAGCAACTTTTTGCGAGCAATAAGGATACTTGAGTGTTCAGCAAAAGTAAACGCAATATTCGTTAGATATTCCGAACCCGTAAAGAACGATCCAGCAAATCTTGATGATTACAAAAATAATTGTTATTAAATTGCCTTTACCTGTCTAACCATTGGCGGTCTATCTTTTTTAAGAACCCTGAAGCCGCATATACATTTAATTTCAGGTAAAGATTCAAGCTCGCTTAGCGGAGTCTTCCTACCGCATCTCATGCAAACAAAAAGTATGTCTTCTTTTCCGTTTTCAGACATATCAGCTATAGTTGATCTATCCCCCTAATTTAAGCTTTCTTTTAAAATCTCTGACACTTTTTGTATTATATCTTCGTTTACAAGCGGATTGACAGGAAGCGATAACGTGGTTTTTGAAATCATTTCGGTTTTTGGCAGTGGCCCTCCATAATTGTAGGCTGGCGTTTTGTGGACAGGTGGATCATAATAGACTCTTGCGTCTATTCCTGCATTTTTTAGAGCTTCTATTGCTTTCTGTCTATTTGGATGAAGAATAGTGAATAGATACCAGTTGTACTTGGCGCCATCCCTTATTGGCGGCAGCGTAATTTTATCTGAAAGATCAATCAGGTATTTAAGATAAGTAAATGCGTTTTTTTCACGTGCTATCAAGAACTGAGGAAGGCGCTTAAGCTGAACGGTGCCGATGGCCGCGTTTATCTGCGGCATACGTAAGTTTAATCCAAAGCCAGTAATGTTTCCTTTGTCGTCAAAACCATGGTTTCTTATCTTTCTCAAAGAGTCGGCAAGCTCATCATCGTTCGTTGCAACGGCGCCGCCTTCCCCCGTCGTCATGACTTTACCTGGATAAAAGCTGAAACAGCCCATCTTTGATAGAGTACCGCTCATCTTTCCTTTAAAAGAACTCCCTAACGATTGCGCTGCATCCTCAATAACAGCTATGTTATACTCATCAGCTATCTCAAGTATTTCATCCATGTTCGCGACATGACCGTAAAGGTGAACCGGCATGATCGCTTTAACACGTTTGTTGATCTTTTTTCTTATTTCCTTTGAATCTATTGTATAAAAGTTATCTATGTCAGCAAAAACCGGTTTTGCGCCCACAGACTTTACCGCGTTTGCAGTAGCCACAAATGTCAGCGAAGGAACTATGACTTCATCTCCCGGCTCTATTTTTGCCGCATAGAGCGCAGCGATAAGAGCTGATGTTCCTGAGCTTACCGCAACAACGTGCTTTACGTTTAGATAAGATTCGAGAGCGGCCTCAAATTCTCTAACGTATTTACCGCCTTCGTACGATTGATCTGTAAAATAACGTTCGCTCATGATTTTTTGAACAACTTCTGCTTCTTCTTTATCCATTATTGGAGTATTTATAGGTACTTTAGGCATTACTTATATTCTATCATCAAGACTTCTCTTAAATGTTTCTGAATTAAGGCCATGTGAGCTTTTCATGAAGGTCCTTGCTATTATCTTTGAAACTCTTATGGGCTCTGGCGTTCTGCCGCTAACTATGAAGCTCTTTATCACGTGTTTAGCTTCAAATTCATCGATGCCTGAAAACCTTACCCAGTAATTATAGCCTTCTACAGTTATCCTCTTTTGCGGGCCGAGTTTCTCATAAGCCTCTAGCTTTTCTTTCTGATTATTTTTTATGAAGGATTCTCTGAGATCTTTTCCTTCTTTTGATGCTATGCAAATAACGGGAATCTTAAGCATGCTGTTTACATAAAATAAATCAACGATGTTGTACATGCTTAAGATGCAGCCGTCTATCATGATACAAGAAACATCATTCCTTTTAAGGCTGTAAAACCCATTTAAGATCTTCTCTGTAACATCGTTGCCCCCAATTTTAGGGTTTTCTACAAACAAGGCATCAAAGACAAGGTCCTTTCTCATAACTACCCCGACCATATAACTAAAGGGTTTTTTCAGGTCAAAAGACTCAGAAATTCCCAGTACCCTTGCTTTTTCCTTAAATAAATTTGGCAATTTTAATAATTATTAACGAACTTGTATATTATTAAAAAGCTAACACCGTCTATAACTCTTACAGCGTCTTTCGCTCCAAAACCCATTTTTAATGCGATATCAACGGACCTTTTACCTACCAGGTTTATAATACTGTTGTTCAATATTAAATCCCTAAGTTGCATTTCGTAAACCCTTTCTCCAGAGAAATATCTGGGATCAAGGTACAGAGTAAAATCGCCTTCTTTAAGTCGTTTTCCTATTAGCTCTTCATCTATTACGTTAAGAACTTTATACTCTCCAGAGGCCTTGACGTTTATTATAAAACCCAGAGCTTCAGCCAATTGGCGATCTAGCACCGCACGCTTCACAAACCAAGAACGTTATCTTTCTTTCTTTAACAAGCTTTGTATCCAAGCTGCCGCATACGGGGCACGTGACATAGAGTTTAATATAATAGTTAAGGGCATTTTTTATCGACGCAGCATCTTTTTTGCCAAATATAACGACCTTTCCTTCTTCATCTATTATCATAGCGGTTCCCAATTCTTTTGCTATTATCATTATCATGTGTTTTGGATCTCTTCTCAATATATCCGCTATATTTTTGAAGTTCCTCCAGAAAGTCCTGTTTCCTATTATAATGACGTCAGGCGGAGGTATGTTCAGCCTCTGCGTAACTACAGATGAATCCTTCCTTAAGTAATCCTTTATCCTGTTTATGAGTTCGAAATATGTCTGCAACTGCATTTCTGACTTGATCTTCTGCTTATAAAAACGTTGTCATGGTTTAATGTTGATTGGGTCGAAAAGCGATAGCAGTGAATATTTTCGTAAAATAAAAACCTAGACCTATTTTGCGATATGCATAAATATAAGAAAATCATAGCTGTGAAGGAAGAAGATTGGCAAGGCTACATTCAAGAAGAAAGGGAAAATCTCAAAGTCATAAGCCACCTGTTAGCAGACAGGCTACTTGGGTAGGCATGCAGCCAGAAGAAGTTGAATCGCTTGTAGTAAAATTAAAAAAGGAAGGCATTCCAAACAGCCAGATTGGCGAGACCTTAAGAGATGAATATGGAATTCCGGGAGTAAAGTACATCCTTAACAAGAGTTTGAAACAGGTTATCGAAGAGAACAAGCTCAGCGATCCTATGCCCGAAGATCTGTTAAACCTCCTTACAAAAGCCCAGAGGCTTATCAGACACCTTCAGGTTCACAAAACGGACAGAAAGAACAAGCACGCCTTAGAGCTTGTTGAAGCGAAAATCCACAGATTGGCTAAGTACTACAAAAGGAAAGGCTTATTACCTCTTGACTGGAAATATAAGAGCGTAGTGGCACAGCTTGAATGACGTATAAATTAGGTTCTCAAGATAGTGTTTATGACGAAATAGCGCAGAGAATTTTAAAGTTAGCTAAAAATAAGAGGTTTTATATAGAAACAGTAAAAACTCTGGATGGCATAGCAGCTTCAGCGATACTTTATCAAACGCTCATAGAACAGGGAGCAAAGGTTGCTGTTAGGTTTTCTCAGTCATCTTCAAAGAATTCACAGATACCTTCTAGCGATTACAAGATAGGTATTGGGATCAAACTAGAAGGGGCAGACCTTCTTTTAGGCGCGGATGACGGCATAACGCCAGCTAAATTTGGGTATGAAGGTCTGTTTGGCGGTTCGCTTTCGGTACTGGCCCAGCTATTAAGGGAAAAGATATCCCTAAACCCGGCCAGCACATACCATGTCGCTCTTATCGGAGCCTTTTCCTCCTTTCAAGATTCAGAAGAAGGAAGGTCTTTAAAGGGCCTTAACGAAACGGTTTTAGAAAAAGCACTCTTAAGCAAACTCATAACCGAGGAAGAAAAGCTTGAGCTTCCTTTTGGCGATCTTTTGCCTTTACAGGACTCTCTAGCATTGAGCTACGATCCTTACTTTAAAGGTATAACAGGAAACCAAAGCGTTGCAGAATCTGTAATCAAATCAGCGGGCATACAGCATGTTAAAGAAGGCAGATTCATAACTTTAAGAGACCTTAAACCAGAAGAGCTTGAAACAATTGAAAAAGCGCTTGAAAGGTATTCCACTACAAAAGCTTTGAGAAGAAAATCTTACAGCAGGTCACATACAGATGAATCTTCATTTGATTATAACATAAGGGACATGCTTTTCATGCTCGAACCCTTAATATTGAAGAACGAAATAACAAGAGCCTTTAACGCTCTGATAAATCCCAAAAAAGAATTTAACACGGAACTTTTTTATGAAAGCGTAGAAGAAACAAGCCGTCTGATCTCCATCTTTAATACGATAATAAACATGAGGGAAAGGTTCGTCGATGAAGGTTTTATAAGAAGAATTGTAGGTACTGGTATGATAAACCTGCCTCAATTGCAGTTCATTTATAAATGGATCTACAGATGGGATGATTCAAAAAACAAAATAATTTTAGCTGAAACTAACGAAGGTCCAGAAGAGGTATTTATAACAATAGAAAAAGACCCGCTTAACATAAACAACATGGCTCCATTAGTTGAAAAGTATAACGGCAGAGCTGTACAGCAGAAACCGTTTATAATAATTTATGTAAACGTTATTAAGGCAGGTTTATTGTACGAAGATATGAGAAAAATGATAGCCGGGGTCCCCTAATCTGGTATGGGGCAGGCCTGGAGAGCCTGTGGCCGTACTCGGCCTTGTGGGTTCAAATCCCACCCCCGGCG
>CAYFFZ010000006.1:0-32909 GCA_964342655.1 uncultured Nitrososphaerales archaeon | reverse complement strand
AAATAAAACTCAGAATAGTTTAATATACTAAAGCATTTAACTGGTTTTGTGTTCGAAAAGTTTCCGGTTATAGTATTCTGGGAAACAACTCAGGCGTGTGAGCTTAAATGCCTGCACTGCAGGGCTTCTTCTATATGGGAGAGGAACCCAGAAGAGCTGAGCACGGAAGAAGGGAAGAAGCTACTAGAAGATATTTCAGGGTTTGAGAAGAAACCCGTAATAGTATTCACGGGCGGAAACCCGATGATAAGGGAAGACATATACGATCTTATCAGCTATGCAAAAAGCCTTGGACTGACTCCCGCTCTGGCCCCAACGGTTTCTCAGAGGCTTAACGAAGATTCTTTCAAAACGCTGAAACAAGCTGGGGTTAAATATATATCGATCAGCCTTGATGGAGCTAAGCCAGAGACCCATGAACTCATAAGAGGAGAAAAAGGTCACTATGAAAAAACGCTAAAAGCCTTAAAGGATGCCGTTTCATATGGATTCGAAGTACAGGCAAATACAACTGTAATGTCTTTGAACAGGAGAGAAATCGGCGGAATTTTCAGAATACTTAAGGACCTCGGGGTAAAGACGTGGGAAGTTTTCTTCATAGTAGCTGTAGGCAGAGCTTACGCGAACCTTGAAATGAGCCCGACTGATTACGAAGCTGTATGCAACTTTTTGTACGACGCTTCCTTTTATGATATGATCATAAGAACAGTTGAGTGCCCGTTCATAAGAAGGGTTTACTTGGAAAGGGAAAATGGACTGAACCGGTCAAAGGACGACAACCTTTACCTTGAACTCAAAACTTCCCTTTACGGTTACAAAGTTTCACAGTCATCAACGCTGAGCAAGTATGGCACGCTTGACGGCGACGGGGTCATTTTTGTATCGTACAACGGTCTGATCTACCCGAGCGGGCTGCTCAACGTTCCCATAGGAAACGTGAGAAATGATAACATAGTAAAGATTTACCAGGAAAACGAGCTGCTTAACAAGTTCAGGAAAAGGGAACTCAACGGCTACTGCGGGAGCTGCAACTTTAAGTATAACTGCGGAGGCAGCAGGTCAAGGGCGTACTATTATTATAAAGACCCGCTGGGTTCTGATCCTGCCTGCGTTTTAGTGCCAAGGTAGCTGTTTATCCGTTTTGCCAAGCTCCTGGCAGTCATAACTGAAGAGTATATGCCTGTCGAGTTCATAAACGCGCTTCCAAAAAAGATCCCCTTGTTTCCGTAAGCTTCGAGTTCTTCCTTCAATGATGATACGCCTACAGCGTATATCGGAAGCGCGTCGTTCCATACCTTAGTTCTGTATGAGACTGGCTTTTCCAGTCCAAAATGCTCTTTACCAAAATCTAAGGCTATCTTAGAGGCTTTTTCTTCATCTATATAGTTTTCAAACGGAACAAAATATTTTAAGACGTAAGGCTCAGAGCAGGAATTAATGGGCCATTTGCTGTCAAAAAAAGTGGCCCCGCTAACACCATAAACTTCTGGATAAGTCAGTATCCCGGAGTATTTTTCGTATTCTTCGAACCTTTTATCGTAAAGGGCGTTAACGACTGCCACCCTTGAAGTTTTTATGTAGATCCTTGCCTTTCTTACGGATTCATCATCTATGTTTTTCAAAGAAGGAGCAGTGTAAGGGGAAACCATAATGGCTACAGCTCTGCCCTTGATTTCTTCAGCGCCGGCGCGAACTGAAATGCCGTCTTTCTCATAATAGACTTCCCTTGCTGGAATTCCATCAAGCAATTCAACGCCGTTCAGCCTTTCCATGAGCTTTGGTATGAGGGAGCCAAGCCCCTTTTTGAATGAAATAAGGTCAAAGCTTATCTTCTTTTTTAAAAAGCTCATAACAACGCTTTCCCCCCTTTTCTTGATGTCAAGTATGTATGGAAAATAAACTGAGGAGCTCATCAGGCCTATGTCTCCGCCATAAATCCCGCCTGCAAGGGGCCTGAAGAATTCTTCAACGAACCTTTTCCCGTAAACAGCTGTAAAAAGGTCCTCTACGGAAACATCCCCCTGAACCTTCAGCTTATAAAGAGGTTCGAGAAGCATTCTAAAAAGTGTGCTGGGGCTGAATAGCCCGCTCAGGGCAGAGCGGATAATATCCGAGTTTATCCTGAGGATCCCTCCAGCTATCCCCTCAGGAACGCTGTAAAGCTTTCCGCCCCTTAAAACGGCGAACCTGCTTTTCTTCGGCCTTACCACATCTTCAGCAAGCCCGAGCTCATTTAGCAGTTCCATAAAGCTCTTTGAGCTCACAACCTCTTCAGGACCTTCCTCTATAGTTTTTCCTCCCAGCTCTGAGGTCGCTATCTTACCTCCGAATCTTTCTCCCTCTATTATGCATACCGATCTGGAAGACTTCTTCAGCTCGTAAGCTAAAGCTAGTCCGGAAACTCCCCCGCCTATTATCAGGACATCGTACATTTTTGCTCAGGCCCTTTAACGGGCCCGGCGGGATTCGAACCCGCGACCTCCGGCTCCGCAGGCCGACGCTCTATCCTGGCTGAGCTACGGGCCCTTATAACCTGTACCGAGGACGTATATTTTTGGTTTGCCGTAAAGTATGCCCCTTGCGTCGTATATTATTGGATCGTTGCCGCTCATCTTTGCAATCTTTTCGTAGTCAAGCTCCTTATACACAGAGTGGTCTGTCGCAATGATAACGCCGTCAACCTTTGCAAGGGCCTCTTCAAGGTTATCAGTAACGTTAACGTCTGTCTTGGACGGATTTTTAACGTACGGGTCGTGAACCTTAACGTTTACGTTCAGAGCTCTGAGCCTTTCGATTATATCATATGATGGGCTCAGCCTGTCGTCATCTGTGTCTCCCCTGAAAGCCAATCCAAGGAGAGCGACTGACCTTAAGGACTTCTTGTTAAGTATGAAGAGCTCCACGAAGTTGCTTACCACTACTAGCGGCATCCTTTCGTTTACCCATCTTGCTGATTCAACTAGCCTGAAGTGAAAACCGAGCCTGTTAGCTGTATGCAAAACATAGTATGGATAAACTGGTATGCAGTTGCCTCCAACCCCTGCTCCGGGCCTGTGTATGTTTGAATAAGGCTGAGAGTTCGCCGCGTTCCTTACTTCCCAAAAGTCCACGTTCAGCCTCTGGGCAAATAGGGCAAGCTCGTTAGCGAGGGCTATGTTCACGTCCCTGTAAAGCCCTTCGGCGAGCTTTTCTAGCTCTGCAGCTTCGAGGCTAGACATCTTTATGACTCCCTTTTTTGCGACCCTTGAGTAAAGCTCAGCTATCTCCTCCAAACTTTTTGGGCCATAGCCAGAAACTACCTTAGGATAGTTCTCCTCTATATCATAAACAGCCCTGCCTTCGTATATCCTCTCCGGGCTGTAACCTATAAGAAACTCTTCCTCTGGCTTTAGCCCGGAAGCGTCAGCTATTCCTTTTGCTACCACTTGCTTAGTTGTGCCGGGGGGCACGCTCGATTCAACGATCACTACGTCTCCTTTTACAATGCCTTTCCCTATCGATTCTGAAACCTGTTTTAGATTTGTAAAGTCAGGAGTTTTTAAGACGAGGGGAACAGGAACCGTTATTATTTTATACTTTGAATTTTTGCTCGCTTCAACCAGGTCTGAAGTTGCTATGAAATATCCCTTTTCTATGCCTTCTGAAAATGCTTCGTCGACTTTCGGTTCTAAGCTGAATACCTTTTCTTTCGCGTTTATCCTTTCTACTTTTAATCTGTCAACGTCAACGCCTAATACGTTAAAACCATGCCTCAAAAATACTGCGGCAACTGCTGCTCCTACCCTTCCAAGACCGTAAACTGCTACAGTGTTTTCCCTTTGCATACAATGTTTTGCAACCCTATATATTAAAACTTTTTAACCGAGAGTAAGCCTGTTATTGTATATGAGATACAGGCTTATGGACGTTCTGGCTTGCCCGATATGCAAAAACTTCCCTCTGAAGCTTTATGTTGTTAGGGAAGAAAGGAAGGAAATAAAGTCGTACGAAAAGCCCAGGTGTGAGGTCTACTGCGGATTTCTTGACAAATACGTAAAGGAAATAAAGGAAGCGCCTTGCTCAGACTGCTATGAAACAAAAATTGTAGAAGGCTACCTTGTGTGCGAAAAGTGTCACAGATGGTATCCTATTCTTGATACGGTTCCAGAGCTTTTGCCTGATGAACTAAGAGACATAAAAGAAGAAAACGAAAAGGCAAAAAAGCTTGGAATAAAGAACGAAGGTCTTTTTATCAAGATCTAATCCTGCTTTTCTAAAGATATAGTGCCTCCATGAGCTCTGACAAAGCTCCTGAGTTCATCATATATCTTCATGATGTCAACGGAACTGTCCTGAGTCCACGCCTCTATCCTGAGAACCGATTTCCCGTATTCCATTGATGGATGAGATTTGATGTAAACAGTTGGAAAACTTTCTGTAAGCCTAGTTATCAGGGGTGAAATCTGAGCTTCGTATATCCCTTCCACCCTAGTCACGATCCCCCTGCTTACGTTATAGCCTATAAAAGGTTCTACGTACCTTTCGAACATATCCTTCATTTCGCTAGGAACGCCAGGAAGAACAAAAAGCCTCTTTTCCCCAAAAACCACCATCGCTCCCGGAGCTACGCCAACATAGTTAAAAAGAGGCGTTGAGCCTTCAGGAAGTGATGCCATCTTTTCATAAGCCTTTATCGATTCTTCGGTAGCCGGCTTCCTGAGCTTTTTCATAAAGTTTAGCGCGTCTTCGTTCAGCACGAGCTTTCTTCCAAGCCATTCTGCAACGGATTCAATCGTTATGTCGTCGTAGGTTGGCCCAAGCCCGCCGGTAGTTATTATCATTCTAGCCGGAGAGCTGAAAGCGTAGTTTAGAGCTGAAGCTATCTGCTCCCTTTTATCGTGAACAGTGATAGATGCTACAACTTCACCTCCTAAAGAATAAATCTTCGAACCTAGCCAAAGCAGGTTCCCGTTAATCGTTCTTCCTATAAGGAGCTCAGTTCCTATATTCACTATAAAAACGCTAACCTTTTGCATAAAATAGAAGAGAAAAAAGAAAAATAAAAGCTTATAATGATTTTCAGTACCTGTTTCCTGCTAGTAGCGCAAGGACTGAAGCCCTTACGTACAGTAGGTTCTCTGCCTGGTCAAGTATCACGCTGTGGGGTCCATCCATTACTTCGTCGTCGGCTTCTTCTCCCCTGAAAACAGGCAGCACGTGGGTGACTATTGCCTTCCTGTCCATTATGTCAACAAGCGACTTTGTTAGCTTCCAGTCCTTATATTTGTTGTGAAGCTCTATCTCCTTGTCCTTGCCGAACCTGTTAAGTCCAGTCATTACAGCAGCGTGGCTTACCCAGTTCCTGGGGAAAACTACGTGTGCGCCTTCAAGAGCCGACTTAAGGTCGTGTGAAACTTCAAGAGCTCCTCCACTTTCCTTGGCGTTCTCCTTTGCTTGGTTTACCAGGTTTTCGTCAAGCTCAAACCCAGGAGGATACGCAAGCGTTACGTCCATTCCGAACTTTGTGGCTATCAGCATTTCGTCCTGAACGCTTCCCCAGCTCCTCGCGTGAGTGCTGTAAGCCCACATAATCACGTACTTTTTCTTTTCATAGTTTCCGAAGAACTTCTCATCAATGGTCATCATGTCGGCCAGAGCCTGTGTCGGATGGTACATGTCATCAGCCATGTTAATTACTGGAATCTTAGCGTGTGCGGCATATTCCCTTATAACCTTGTTACCGGCGCCGTAAACGTAGTCAACCGCATCTTCAAGTATCCTTACCCCTAAAGCGTGCCCAAGCCTCTCGTACATGTGGGCAATATCCGCTATAGCTTCGCCTTCAGAACCCCTAGTTGTCTTGAAGTCTATGAACTGAGCGTGTCCACCTAAAAGGGTGGCAGCTGCCTCAAAAGACGCCCTAGTCCTCGTGCTCGTGTTGTAAAACAGCATGAAAAAAGTCCTGTTCTTGAACAGCTCGGGAACGTAGCCAGCATACTTCCACCTCTTTATGTCCTTTGCAAAGTCTATAGCGAACTGAAGCTCTTCTCTAGACCACTCCTGCGTTGAGATCAGGTCCTTTCCGTGCAAATCATATACTGCCATTTTCTCTCGTTATAGGGGTTGATTTTGCCATTTAAAACGTTTTTGCTGAATGAAATAGCTGGCTGACAAAAGCAACGAAGCTTGCGTTGAGCATAAGATCAAGGGGTTATTAGTGTCCCCTTTTCCTTACCCTCAAATATCTCCCTGAGCGTTTCAGGCTTTTTGCCGTTTATGATGTTAACAGTGATACCGTTAGATGAAGCTAAAAGAGCGGCTTCAAGCTTTGATCTTATGCCTCCTCTCCCGAACTCGTTGCCACCCTTAAGCTGTTTCATCAGGTTTTCAACTTGACTCCTGCTTATCCTATTTATTACCTTTCCTTTTTGATCCAGAACCCCGTCCACATCGGTCATTATGACAAGCCTTGAAGCCTTAAGGTTAACCGAAACTATAGCAGAAAGCCTGTCGTTGTCCCCAAACCTGACCATGCTGCTAACGTTAAGCACGTTCACGAGCTCTTTAACTGAAATTGCATCGTTTTCGTTTATAATAGGTACAATGCCGTAATCCATCAGAGACCTTGTCGTCCTGATAAAGTTATTGAAAGAGGTTTTTATAGAAAAGTCCTCTTCCGTAACAAGTATCTGGGCGACCTTAATCCCATGCTCGGAAAACATTTCGACGTACTGTTTCATCAGCAAAGGTTGGCCAACAGCTGCAACGATCTGTTTTTCCCTAAGGCTTAAAGCGCTTGGTCTTTTGTTTATTCCAAGGGCTTCTATACCTGTTAGTATGGCCCCGCTTGTTACAAGAGCAAGAGGCTGTCCGTTTTTCTTTATGAAGCTTATTTCATCTACTATACTTTTTAACATTCCCTTGTCTAACCTTCCGTTGTTCGAAAGCACTGAAGTACCAATCTTTATTACAGCGACCTTTAGCAACAAGAAAGCTTACAGGGCAAAGTTAAAAATTTTTACTGCATACAATTTTTATTCAAATAACATTTTACGATTTTATAAAAAATAAAACTTTATTCTTTTAACGACTCTATTATCTGGACGCTGTGACTTGCCCCAATCCTGGCAGCTCCAGCCTTTATCATAGCAAGAGCGTCGTCTGCGCTGTGTATACCTCCTGCTGCCTTGACCTTGGCCCTTCCCTTTACTGCTTTGTACATAAGCTCAACGTCGTGCACCGTTGCTCCCCCTTTTCCGAAACCAGTGCTCGTCTTTACGAAGTCTGCCCCTGCTTCTACAGCAGCTTCGCACGCTTTCACCTTTTCATCGTCTGTAAGGTAGCCCGTTTCCAGTATAACCTTAAGTATCTTGCCGTATTTTTTCACTACGTCGTTAACAGCCTTTATGTCATCCTTTACTACGTCCCATCTTCCCGATTTTGCGGCTGAAATGTTCATTACCATGTCTATTTCGTCTGCTCCGTCCTTTATCGCGAGCTCAGCTTCGTACGCCTTAACCTCTTTGTAGGTTACTCCAAAAGGAAAGCCGACAACGCTCACTACCTTTATGTCCGTCCCCTTGACCAGCTGTTTTGCTAGCTTCACATAGTAAGGGTTAATTACCACTGAGTAAAAATGGTATTTTTTCGCTTCTTCAACGAGTTTCTTTATGTCGTCTTCAGTCGCGAAAGGGTTAAGCTGTGTGTGATCAATATATTTTGCCAGTTCTTCTCGGTTCATGATATACCATTTGGATCCATTTTATATAAACGTAGCTTTAAAAGACAACCTTGAAGATCAATAAAATATAGATAAACGTAAATTTATATATTTTATACATAAAATCATGTTTAAGTGCTATAAATGCGGGCACAAGCAGAGGGATCCGGGAAAATGTGAAGTTTGCGGATCCGCTACAGCATTTCTGCCTGACAATTTCAGCGAGCTTTCAGAAAAAAGCTTCGTGGACGATTCAAAAGAAGGGATATGGAGGTATTCTGCTCTCCTGCCGAACTTCAGCAAGAAGGTCACCTTAGGTGAAGGGCAGACTCCTCTACTTAAAGCTATAAGGTTGAGCCAGACTTTGGGCGTAGACCTTTACATAAAGAACGAATCAGTAAACCCAACCGGTTCATACCTTGACAGGGGCTCGGCTATAGCTGTTAGCTATGCCGCTTCAGCTGGAAAAAAAGAAGTTCTTTGCGAATCAAACGGCAACATAGGAGCTTCCCTTGCAGCTTACTCTGTACGTGCAGGGATGTCTTGTTCCCTTTATTATAATGAAGTAAGGAGCTTAGGAAAACTATACCAGACCCTAGCTTACGGAGCAAGGGCCATAAAAGGCCGTTTGCCGGAAGTTCTTTCGGATGGGGCTCACGTAAGCGGTGAATCTGATTCTTATTTTCTTACAGGGATGAAAACCCTTTCATATGAAATATTTGAAAAAGCTAAGGATTCATTCGATTACGTTTTTATGAGCGTAGGAGAAGGAGGAGGTATCTCAATGCTCTTTGCCGGTTTCCAAGATCTTTTTGAGCTTTATAAAATCAGAATACCCGCGCTGGTTGGCGTTTACCTATCTGATAGGAGCAACGTTGTGGACGACCTTGTAACTGGGGGCATGCACTCTGCTCTAGCTGACTTTTCTATAAAGGTTACAAACGGGTTCAAGGTAAAGGTTGAAGATCAGGAAGTGATTGAAGCAGAAAAGCTGCTTGCAAGAGCAGAAGGCCTCTTTGCAGAGCCTTCAGCTTCCGTAGCTCTGGCAGGGTTGATCAAAGCAATAGACTGGAACCTCGTAAGCAAGGGCAGCAAGATACTTTATGTCCTTACTGGTACCGGCCTTAAGGATCCGGTTGTCATAGGCACTTTCCTTGGCGTCAAGGAAAGAGGGGGTTCAGAAGAGACCGTTACAAGCATGAGCGATACCAAAAAAGCCATACTTAATATGCTTTACATATCACCTGCCTATGGGTACTACATCTGGAAAAAGTTGAGGGAGCTGGGAGTCGAAAAAACCCTTCCCGATGTATACGTGGCCCTCAAACACCTTCAGAAAGAAGGGCTTATAGAGGTTAAGGAAGTAAAAAATGAAGGGAGGGTGAGCAAACTTTATCAGCTAACTGAAAAAGGCAGAAAATTCGTGGAGCTTTTTCTATCTTACTGAAATGTTTGTTATAACTAATTTTATATAATAAACAACCCTTAGCTCTTGCATGGATAAACCAAAGCTTGTTAGCTCAGAAATGATATACAAAGGGAGGGTATTTACAGTTTATAAAGAGGTTTTTCAGACAGAAAAAGGAGAAACAGTGATTGAAGTAGTAAGGCACAGGGGGGCTGTAGCCATACTGCCCGTGCTTCCTGACGGCAGCGTAGTTCTTGAAAGACAGTACAGATATTCGATACGGGATTTTATATACGAAGTACCAGCCGGTACACTTGAGGAAAAAGAAAATCCAGAAAGCTGTGCAAAAAGAGAACTGACCGAAGAGACAGGATACGTAGCCGAAACCCTCCGCTATCTTACAAGGATACTCATGAGCCCCGGGTACGTTGATGAACAGATATACCTTTACGTCGCTAAAGTTAAGGATGAAAAAAGCAGGACGAACCTTGACAGGGATGAAATAATTCAAACAGTCATAATGAAGCCTGAAGAAGCTATCGAAATGATAAAAAATGGAAAAATAATAGATTCAAAAACAATTAGCTTGATTCTTTTAGCGAAGTATTTGGGTTATATTTAAAGCTCTATTTCAAGTTTTTCTGGAGGCCTTAGCGGGTACGTCTTCTTGAGCAGATCCTCGGGTACAGGTCTTGTTCCGAACAAATCTCTTGATTTCAGCTTTGGCTTTACTACGCTTTCCCACATTTCCCTTGTTATGTAATAAACCCTGCTTCCGCCTAGCTCGTGCTGATACTGTGGCCACTGTTTTGTCTGATGCACATACCTGAAGCCCATCCTGAAACCAAACGGACTTTCAAAAGTTGCCCACCATTCGTTAACGCCCACGAAGTCAAACGCGTGCTCGATCTTTGATGCATAGGCCATTATGCCTAAGTTAGACTTTCTCCTGAAAGTCATCGTGTGCAGGCTTATCGCTACGTTTTCGTCCCAGAACCTGTGGTTCACAAGAGCAAGAAGCTCGCCGCTGTCTGATGTTACCACGAGAACATAAGAGTCTTTTATCCTGTTCTGAACCCACGCGAGTATTTCTGAATATGTCCTCACGCCTACTAGGTGGTAAAAGTCCTTGTCATACTTGTGATCTATCAACTGCTTAAGGGTCTGCAGAATAACTTCAGCTTCTTCTTTTTTAGCTTCCCTTACTATTACCGTTTCCCCTTCCTTAGTCTTCCACAACTTTGGCGTATAAGGCACCTGAAACCTTGGGTTTGGTGGATAGCTCAGATAATCCTCTATGTCTTCGATAGAGAACTTAAGGTCTGTTACAGATATAGGAACTTTTGGCTGTCCCATGCTCAAGATATTTTTTTATGTATATTTAAACTTAAACCGGCATCTGATGATAATTTTTTAAAAAGATTTTTATCATATTCATGCAACTAAAAAAATATAGTGAGCGAAAACATCGAAGTAAGCGTTGGGATCGATGACACAGATTCACCTAAAGGGATGTGCACGACATATGTGATGTTCAGGTTTATCGAAAGGGCAAAAGCAGAGGGTTTTAAGCTCATCGGCATGCCTAGGCTCGTAAGGCTTAACCCTGCTTGCCCTTTCAAGACGCGCGGAAACGCTGCACTTGGAGCGGACCTTGTCGTTGCTAGCGATAAATTGTTAAAGCTGGAAAACTTGCTCATAGACACGTTATTAGAGCTATCAGAGATAACCGAAAAGAAAACAAACCCAGCTTTCGTGATATTAAACAGGAAAAACTTTGATGAAAAAATTGTTGAGTTTTCAAGGAGCGCTGTTAAAAGAATTCTTGACATTAACCAGGCGCTCAGCCTTTTAAAATCAAAGGCTCTTTTTTCTTTTGGGTTTAACGGGCCTAGGGGTTTAGTAGGAGCACTCTCGGCTGCGGCATACGATTTTCCTTCTGGCTACACTTATGAACTGATCGCATACCGAACAAAGGAAATGAGGGGTAAAAAGAGGCTCATCGACCCGAGATCTGTTATCGAGGCTGATTCAGCAACAAAGGGCTGCACTTTTGATAACGTTGACTTAGAAAACGGGGAGATAAAGATAACCCCTCATACTCCATGCCCCGTGTTGCTGGGAATTAGGGGGCTTGATACCGAGTGTATAAAAAAAGCATTTGAAATGATAAAGATAGATGAGCCCGTTGAAGGTTATATGATATTCAAAACAAACCAAGCTACTGACGACCACATAATCAAGGTGAACAGCATAAGAGAAATAGAACCGCTAACAAGCGTAAGCATTGAGGGTAAAGTCGCAGGCCTGCCAACTCTTATGAAAGGCGGTCATGTCTTTGTCGAGATAACTGATGGAGCTGACAGAATAAGGGTTGCAGCTTACGAGCCAACAAAGGAGTTTAGAAAAGTTCTGATGAACCTCAGGCCAGGAGATTCCGTACAAATATGGGGTTCGTACAAGCCAAGGGACAAGGAACCTGCAACGATAAACCTCGAGAAGCTGAAAGTAATAAGCGTTGCTCCTTACGGAAAGCTCCTCAACCCTACATGTCCAGTATGCGGCACGCGTATGAAGTCAGAAGGCAAGGACAAAGGCTACCAGTGTCCCAAGTGCAAGTACAGAGTTAAGAGTGCTGAAAAAGTTTTGCAGCTGGAGAAAAGAAGCCTAAAGCCCGGTTTTTATGATGTACCACCAAAAGCAAGAAGACATTTAAGCAAGCCTTCTTTTTTAGAAGTGTTAAAAGATGAGGAGCAAAGTTAGAAAGCTAACGGTTAACGTAAACGTCCACGCTACAGAAAGGGACGGGGCATTTGAAAAAATGCTCAAAGAGAGGTTTGGAGAGGGGGAGATCAGGGTTGAATCTCTAGAGGGTCATTATGGCGATGAAATAAAAAGGGTAACATTCACCTCTGATAAACTTGCTGCTGAAGAGACCGCTAAAAAGCTTTTGCACGATTTAAAAGCATTTAAAAGTGGTTATGTGCTGAACGAAATACTAAAAGGGGTTGACAGAAACTCGCTTTACATAAGGCTTGATAAGCAAAAGTTCATACAGGGCAACTTAGAGCTTGATGGAGATAAAGAAGTTAAAGTAATAATAAACTTTTATTCAGAGAAAGACCTAAAAGAATTTTTAACCGAACAGAGCAGCTAGCCCTTCTAAGGCTTCTCCGCCTTTCTTTTCTTCTTCCTCTTTCTTTTCTTCTTTGGGTTGAGCGGGCTGCTGAGCCTGGGCTTGCTGAGCTGCTGGAGCCTGTGCAACTGGTGCTGCTACTGCGCTCTTTAGAATTTCATCTATGTTGACCTGCTTAAGAGCAGCAACGAGAGCTTTTATCTTTATCTCATCTGCTGGTACTCCAACAGATTCTGAAAGTTTCTTAAGGTTCTCTTCATTGATCTCTTTTCCTGCGCTATGTAAAAACAACGCTGCATATACGTAATCCATTTTTATCGACCAATTCATCTTAACTTTAACTATTTATAACTTTATCGCTCATATTCGCGTTTGCCCCAGAAAAGTTTAACTTGAACTGAAGCACAATTTTTTTTTAAATGAGTAACGAAAAGTCTACGCTTAACGTACTGATATTAGAATTGGCAACCATGGTGGTTGCAATAGCGCTCGCTTTTAACGCTGACGTTTTATCAACCAAAATTGATGTGCCGCACCTGATTAGCTTCATCATGATAAACGTCATTGTTATATGGTTTTGGTGGAGCTACGTTATGGACAGGCTAGAGTTTCCCCCTCGAGTTGACAGTTTTCCGTTAGTAGACGTATTGATCCTGATATTGATTTCTCTGATTCCAGTTGTCCTTAGAAGCTTCGAATTCCCGTACGTAGCGGGAACCTTAGCTGTTCTAATGATTTTCTGGTCCTTTATGATTTACGGCATAATAAACGAAAATAAAGGAAAGATAAACGAGGAGAAACTGAAAAACCTCAAAGAAGAGCTCGCTTCTAGGATAATCGTTGCACTTATCTTTGTATTGAGCATAATTGGCTATTATATGCAGAAAGAGCTGGGCTATTTCATTTTTTTAGCAACAGTTTTCGTTATCGTTTTCAGGACTCTTATAAACTGGTTCAGTAAATTTTCAAGAAACAACTAGCTCAATAAAGGTCTAGGCTAACGCTAAACGTTATTAATCAAGGGCTCGCAATCTAAAATCATGATAGATGATGTAGACCTTAAGATACTCGGCATGCTTTGCAGAAACGCAAAAACACCTGTTCGGGACATAGCAAAGGCAGTTGGTGTCTCCATAGGCACAGTTCATAACAAGATAAAGAAGCTTGAGAAAGAAGGTTATATAAGATCTTATACTGCAAACGTGGACTGGAACAAGCTTGGATACAGCATAACAGCGGTTATCGAGCTGGTAGTCAGTGGCGGCAAGCTTTTGGAGATAGAGAAGAAAGTTTCTGAATTTTCAAACGTTGTCTCTGTATACGACGTGACAGGAGAGAGCGATGTCATAATCCTTGCGAAGTTCAGGAGCCATGAGGAGCTGAGCGCATTTACAAAGACCCTTCTTTCGATTCAAAACGTTGACAGGACTAACACTCACATAGTTCTTACGATACTTAAAGAGTCAGAGTGTCTCGTTAGCTAGGGCTTTTATCTTGGCCTCCTGTGCCACTTTATTTCTATGCCGAAGATCTTAGAAAATAAAGCTCCAATCGTGCTTAGCGACATCAATATGAAGTAAACATAGCCAAGCATTGAGTACTTTACCTTAAGAGAATCTATGTTTTCCTTGTAAAAGTATTTTATGTAGATTAATATTATAAACGCAACTCCTATATAATCTAAAGTAAAGCCTGCTATGCTATATAGCAAATAGAGGCTTCTCAAAAGGCTGAATCCTATCGATATTAGCATGCTGAGAGCGCCGAAAAGAGGCATGGCTAGGTACATCTCCATGTGAAAAGTTTTCCTATCCCGAGGAAACTGAAAGTAAGCTTCTAGGGTGTCGATGTACCCTTTGTACCATCTTAACCTCTGTTTTAGAAATTCCATAATGGTTGCTGGGGGCTCGATATAGACGATGCCTTCAAATGAGCTTATCTTCGTCTTTGCCTTAACAAGCCTTGCCCATAGCTCGACGTCTTCAGTTAAGCTCCTTCTAAAACCTCCTATTTTTTCAAGTATTTTTTTCTCGATAACTAAACTGTATCCTACAGTAGGAGAAGGCAGACTCAGGCCTTCGCTACCTCTTATTATGTAATTAGTAAGGTCGCTTTCTAGGCTGACCATAAAAGAGAGCCAGCTTTTCCTGCGCTTTTTAACGCCTGTAAGCCCAACGAGAACTCTATTTCCAGAAGCGTATCTATAAGCTGCCCTCTTAAGATAATCCCTTTCGATCTCTGTGTCAGCGTCAACAAAAACGAGCACATCGTAAGAAGCAACTTTAGCTCCAAAGTTTAGCGCTCCGGCCTTCCCTTCAGGGTTAGATTCAAGCTTGTAAACTTTAACGAGCCCTGGATAGAGTCTTTCATATTTTTTTGCAACTTCATAGGTCTTATCCTCTGAACCGTCTTCAACGATCAACACCTCCATCCTGTCCTTTGGATAATCGCTCTTCAGCACAGAATCCAAAGAGGATGGTAGGCTTTTTTCTTCGTTCCTCGCAGGTATTATAACAGATACCTTGGGCAAATCCGATGCTAAAATATTCAACGAACGCTTTTTGCACTTTAAATGCCGGTAAGCGCCGTTAGCTATGACTACGCTCCAGTATAGGAAAAAAATCAAGAGCGCAGCTTCTGCTGATGCGTAAAACAAAAACTCTAAGCCCACAACAAACCTTTGTAAAAACTTAAATAAAAAGTTATTTTTAGGAATTTAACAGCATAAAAAAGTCAGAAAGAATTTATTGACCTGTAATTTTTATCGATTTCTTTATCATAAAATATTTATTTTATAATCATTTTTTAAAGCCATTAGTATTCAAATTTTAACATTTATTAGTTTTTATTTTTATAAATAATTAAAAAATATTATTTATTTTAGATAATATGTCTGTCAGCTCAAAAATCATCATAAGGTTAAAATATACCGTTAAGTAAGCAACACAAAATGACTGCAATACCAGTTGCGATTCACAAGGGAAGAAGTGGGAGGAAGCCAATTTACGCTAAAAACTCTTCATACATAGATCAGCTAAAAAAACTTTATAACGAAGGTAAAAAACCTTCAGAAATATCAAAAATTTTAAATGTATCTACACCTACAATATATAGATGGTTAAAGGAATTGGGTCTTATAGAAGACCGTGAAAAGAGTATCGAGATATATGCTGTGCACCTCGAGATTAACGGTTTTGTAAAAGTAAGTAAAAGTTCAGTTGCCAGGAAGCTTTTAAAGATGTATCCAAATGCTAGGATAGTCAAGATGAACACAGGCGTTGGAATGGAAGGCCGGAGGTTTTCAAGCGTTTCTTTCTTTGGTAACAGACCATATACTCTAACTTTCGTGGTCAAGGACGAAGAAGCCTTTAAGGAACACGTTGCTAGATTCCTTGAAGGTATATTTTATGAGAAAAATCCTAACCCAGATCCGAATCTAAAGAAGGCGTTTACTCACTTTATTCATTCATTTGGCCTGAACAAGATCTTTCAGGAAAGCCCCTTCAGAAAAGTAGAACTATAAAAATAAGCAAAAAGCTGCGTTAACCCCCGAGCTTGTACATAGGGATAACCCTTTCAGGGATTTTGTTTTCTTTCACGTATTTTATTATCCCTTCAAATTTGTTTTTGTAAACATCCTTTATAGCTTCTTTTATTTCTTCGTCGTTTATTCCGTGCCTTATCATTTCCTTTATGTTCAAGCCCTTAAGCGAATACATGCAAGGAAGAAAAACACCATCAGAGGTTACCCTGACCCTGTTGCAGTCGGTACAGAATGGCTGAGATACAGACGGTATTACCCCAAACTTTGCACCGTTTTCCTTTATTTCGAAGTACATTGAAGTTGAGTGTGGCGATCTGTCTAAAGGCTTTAAATCATATTTTTTAGAAACGAGTTTTATGACATCTCCGGCTGTAACTACTTTGTTTGGAGACCAGCCTCCGTTGCCGTCAAATGGCTCATACTCAAGAAACCTAACTGTATAACCTGTTTTTCTTGAAAAGTCTATAAAATCAAATATCTCGTCTTCGTTAAGTCCTTTAATCAAAGTAACATTTATCTTGACCTGTTCAAATTGCTCTTTTGCTATTTCAAGCCCTCTTAATACCTTTTCAAGGCCCCTTATGCCAGTAATTTTATAATACCTCTCTTCTTTCAGGCTGTGCAGGCTTACGTTTACCCTCTTGAGCCCGTTAGAACTAAGAGATGATGCTTTTTCTAGAAGCAGATAACCGTTTGTCGTTAATGATACCTCGTAGAGCTGGGATGCAAAGCCCACTATTTTTTGCAGGTCTTCCCTTAGGAGAGGTTCTCCCCCTGTGAGTTTCAGTTCCTTTATCCCAAGGTCCTTGAAAATTAACGCGATCCTATAGATTTCATCAAGCTTAATAATATCCTCTTCCTTGACAAAATCCGGGTTGGGGGGCATGCAGAAAACGCACCTGTAGTTGCACCTGTCGGTGACTGAAAGCCTGAGCTTCTCCGCAATCCTCGAGAACCTGTCTACCAGCATCTGCTAATAGCAATCATCCGATAAATTAAACGTTTTTGTTTATTTTTCTGCCTTTTAAAACGCAAAGTACAAGTGATAAATGAAGTGTCACATAATGCACAGAAAGATTTATATTGAAAACGATTTAAGAAATTTCTGAGCGGTCGTCGTCCAGCCTGGCAGGACGTCAGCTTCCCAAGCTGAAGATCGCGGGTTCAAGTCCCGCCGACCGCACTTATATCATTTATACCTCAGTTTCAATATTATCAAAAGCAGTATTAGCAGGGCAGACACTCCGTTTGCAGCTATAACTGGTATTGAAGCTATCAGGACTCCATAGTATAACCAGAGCAGAGCCCCGGTCAACATGGTAAAAAGCCAGATTAAAGATATCCCTTTTGTGTCCTTAGTGTTGAAAACTTTTATTACTTCAGGAACGTAAGCTACGGTCGTCAAAAAACCGGCAACTAAACCCAATAGAAGAGCAAATCCCATAAAAACCTTCACTGAACGCGTCTTAAAAGCATATCTAAATTAACGCGTTTCAATAAACTAACGTGTAGAGCAAAACTTGGAATACTTATTTATTAACGAATATAAAATAGGTTACATAGATGAAAAAGGAGGCTCAACTTCTTAAGAAAAAGGATAGCAGGATTGAGTGCCTCGCATGCGCAAGGGGCTGTACCCTGGGCGAAGGCCAGATAGGGTTCTGCGGCGTTAGGGGGGTCTATGGGGGAAAACTATACCTTCTTAATTATGGAGTTTTGAACGCTCTGCACATGGACCCTATAGAAAAGAAACCGTTAGTTCATTTTTACCCGGGTAGCAAGGTGCTCAGCATGGGAACTACTGGCTGCAGCTGGGCATGCTCCTTCTGCCAGAACTATGATCTTTCGCAAAGAAAAAGGGTAGAGGGTTTTGAAGTTACTCCAGAAGAAGTCCTGAACATCGCCAAAAAGTACGAAGCCGATGGGCTTGCTTACACCTATAATGAACCTAGCATATTCGCAGAATTTGCCCATGATGTTGGAGTTATGGCACACAGAGCAGGTCTGTTTAACGTTTTTGTAAGTAATGGATATTTTACTGACGAAGGCGTTGATTATTTTTCTGAATTCCTTGACGGAATAACAGTTGACTTTAAAGGCAACGCCAATCGCGATTTTCTGAGAAAATACGCTGCTGTTCCAGATCCAGAGCCCATATTCAGGTCTTTAAAAGAACTGAATGATAAAAAAATACACATAGAAATAACTGACCTTGTAGTTCCAAAAATAGGTGATAACATAGAAGACGCAAAAAGGCTTTCCAGATGGATAGCTGACAATCTTGGAGAAGAAACTCCCATTCACTTTTTAAGATTTCACCCAGATTACAAGCTTCTTTGGTTACCAGAAACCCCTGTAAAAACCCTTGAAGAACACTACAAAGTAGCCAAAGGAGAAGGACTGAAATACGTCTACCTCGGCAACGTACCAGGGCACCCTTACGAGAGCACTTATTGCCCAAACTGTGGAAGACCTGTAATAAAAAGGTACGGTTTTGAAATCATAGAATATAACTTAGACGAAGATAACAGGTGCAAATTCTGCGGTCACAAGCTTCCTATAATAGGTAAATTTAAGAAAGAGCCATTTGAAAGGAGATTTTTCCCTGTATGGCTTTGATCGTCGTAAGCGGATCGTCAGAAGCTTACTTAACCGGTGTTTTTGATGAAAAAATGCCTTGAAATAAAAGACGAGTTACACGAAGGAGTAGTTATTGAAAGGGCTAGAAGGTTCACAGTGAGGGTTCTAGAAGGTTCTAGAATAAGGCTGTGTCACCTACATGATACGGGAAGGTTAGAAGAACTGATCTTCCGCAATAACACTGTACTTTTTGTAAATAAAAAAGGAAAAGCCACCGATTGTATGATCATAGCAGCTAAAGCTCATGATACCTGGGTGATAACGAACTCGCTCCTTCACAGAGACCTCGCGCTATGCGTTTTTCCAAGTAAATTAAAACCTGTACCGGAAGTTAAGCTTTACGAAAGCAGAATAGATTTCTTCATACCCCCTGACCTTTACGTTGAAACAAAAGGATGCACGCTCATAAAAAGAGGGGTAGCCATCTTTCCTGACGCGCCAACAGAGAGGGGTAAGAAGCATCTGTTAACTCTTATGAAAGCTGTTGAATCCGGTTATAAGGCTGAGATCATGTTTTTGGTTATGAGCGAGAAAGCGAAATGCTTTTATCCCAACTACAGGACAGATCCAGAGTTTAATGAGCTGTTCTTTAAAGCTATTAGGATGGGGGTAAAAGCGATAGTGCCTGTGTTTTCACTAAAGGGCAAAGCTATTTATTTCTTAAAGGAAATAAGCGTTTGCAAAGATCAACCGCTTATTTAAAACCCTGATATATAGAGGAAAAAAGGTATTGTTTATTTACTGTTAAACGACTTTTTATCATATAGATGGTTACAAACTTAACAGAAGAAGCCAAGGCTATATGGTCAAAGGCCATAATGACCAAGGATCCCAGTGAAAAGCTTAGGCTCTTACAGCTGTTTTTTTCAAAGATGCCTCATCATAAGGGAACAGAAAAGCTAGAAGTTTCTATAAAAAGACAGATGGCTTCATTAAAAGAAGAAATAGCTGAAAGCAAGAAAAAGAAAGCTGTAAGGAAAGACGTATGGATAGTTAAAAAAGAAGGCATTTTAGCGGTGATAGTTGACTTTAATTTCACAGATTCGTTTTACAGGCTTACCGGAGTAAATGCGTCAAAGTATGAGACGTTTTCAAGGCCCATTGTAGCTCCAATAAAAGCCCTAGATGTAACGCTTCAGACGTATTACGCTCCGATCGGGGCTGGAAATTTCAGAAACTTTCTCAAGTTGATCAAACAGGCAGATGTACTAATCATAGCGGACAAAAGGGCAATCGAACTGATCGAAAACGAAGGTATAGTGCTAGTAACGAACAAAAGGAGACTTGTTGAGATAACTAGGATGCCAAGCGGGGGTATAAGGATAATAGGCAAATCAAGGAATATTAACGAAGAAGAGCTCAGGAATTTTTTGAAGGGCTATGGACTCGAGAACTGCGTTATAAAGCTTAGCGAGGACGCGACGCTTGATGACGTAGAAGATTATATATTCGGAAGAATGCAAAAAGTTTATGTTTTTCCAACTTATGATAAGGAAAAGGACGTCAGAAATATTTTAAATGCGCTTGGGCTTATAAGGGTCTACACCTTGGATTCCTCGGGAGCCGTAGAAGGCCCACCACTCTTGATAAATGAAAACAGCACTGCCCAAGATGTTGCTAACAAGATAAACATAAAGAACATGAGGTTTGCTTATCTTATTAGGGACAATACAAAGATAAAGGTAGGAAGCAATTTTATCCTCAGGGATGGGGATAAAATAAGGATAATGTCATAAAATAGCATATGTTTAAGACTGAAAGGTTTTAAAAATAAATTATTTGACGTTAAGCAGATAAATAAAAATCAGAACCATAGTGCTCCCCTATAAGGGTTTTCAACGGGAATTTTTTTCTTTATCTTTATCAGCGCAAGCGCTTCTGGATAAGAAAGTAACGGTTTTTTAAAGCCTTCAACGTTCATGGGTATTCTTGGACAAGCTGTCTCAACAAAAGCCTCTAGGCCCTGAAATTTGTTAACTTTTTCAGGAGTTATCTCGTTCATCATTATCATGAAGGTTGAGATGTTGAACTTTTCAAGCTCCCTCCTAATAAAGTCAGCTTTCTGGAGGTTTGCCTGCCCTTCCTTTTCACCTATTATTATGCCTATCTTTTCTGCACTGTTTGCAATCGCTATCCTTGCAAAAGAAGCTTTGAGGTATTTGTTTGCTTCTTCTCGCACGCCACTTATCTCTTTGGTATGTGGGTCAAGCATGAACGTTTCTTTTTCTGTTGAAAGTTGCAAACCTATAGCGTGAAAAAGGCTCTCTCCGATGAAAAAATTATAATCTACGTTCGGGACAAAAGCTGAATAAAAGTTACAGCCAAGAACCTGCCCTGGTAAGAGGGTTTCGTATTTATTAGGTTTAGCTATGTCAACCTTTTTTTCGAGCTTTTTCAGAAGCATAACATAAGCCGAATAATAGTTTGAAATTGTATAAATCCCAATTTTGCCGTAGAGTCTGTTTTCATTTATGTATCCGATCATCAGCTTTGCGATTTTTTCTATTTCCTCTTCGTCAAACATGTACTGGAGATTTATGAATCTTACGTTTCCTATACTTTCAAGCCCTATAGTGTGCCCTACGTTTAAAATTAGGTCGGCTCCTATTGTGCGTGCTTTGTTTAACTGAAGGTCGCAAGAACCGTAAGACGGGTCTCCAGATACATACGCTCTAACCCCCATTGTCTCTAACTTTTTAGCGATATCTAGCAAAACCTCAACTATTCCATCCGGACCTACTATTATTACTTTTTTGGGCTTCTCTTTTTTTACTATTTCTTCTACTTTTTCCCAGTCTAACCAGATCAAGATGAAGCAGGCTTTACCTGTATTATTTCAAGCTTTGTCTTCATCGGGAGCTTTGATCTCGCTATCCTCATAGCTTCTTTTGCTTTGTCGAGGAACTCTTTCTTAACATAAATCTCTAAAACAGAGTCGCCGGGTTCAATCCTTGCAGCTAAACCTACAGGCTTACCAAATGCCCTCCTCATGCCTTCAGACAACCTATCTGCACCGGCAGTTGCTATCATCTTGTTCTCTCTGAGTATCACATGCGGGAAAGGAACAAGCCTTAGAAAGTAATTATCTTCCCCTATCTTTTCTATCACCTTGTTCGCAGCTACTCTTGCCGCTTCTAACGCGTTCTGCCTTACCTGAACGCTGGCCTCTGAAGATAACCTCAAAACATAATCGTAACCGCTCGTAAGCTTTCCCATTGTAAATTTAGCTATCCTTAATCCTGGAATTGCGTCTATGTATTCCCTTCTCACATAGGGCATGCCTTCAGGTCTTCTATAGTTTCTCCCTTTCAACTTAGCATACCTTTGTTAATATATGCTTAAAAATGTTTTGCGAACTGTTAAACTTTCACAAAATGGCAGGAGGTTTAATTTTTTATTCGAGAAAAGCTATTGGAGGCATTCTTCTTTTGTGTTCGCTGGATCTCATCAATTCTATAATTCTGGAAGCGTTTTCTCCATATTTTGTCACAATTTCTTTTTCCGGAACCTTAATGTCTATGAGCTCATGGAGTATTTTGTCAGCAACTTCATAGGTGATACCGAGTTCGTCTTCTGCTGTCTGTCCCGGCCAGAGTCTCGGGCTGCTTTTTTTGCTCGTTATGGTTTCAGGTATGTTAAAGTGAACCGCGAGTTCCCTTACTTCTGTTTTGTAGACGTCGCCAATTGGCAGAATGTCTACACCGCCATCCCCGTATTTCGTAAAGTACCCCAAGTATATTTCGCTCTTGTCCCCTGTGCCTGTGACTATAGCATCGTTTACGTTTGCGAAATAATAAAGGATGCTCATGCGTATCCTCGCCTTAAGGTTTCCAAGCGCCTTTTTATCAACGATATCAAAGTTAGAAACATAAGAACGTAATATCCCATCGATGTACATTATGCGGTAGTTTATGCCCAACCAAGACGCCAGAGCTAAAGCATCTCTTATGTCTTCATATGGCGTTGAAGTTGACTCAGGCATTATTAGTCCCAAAACTTTCTCCTTACCAAGCGAAGAGACAGCAAAATATGCTGTTAGAGAAGAATCAATACCTCCACTGAGCCCTATGACCGCTTTTTTACCTCCAACTTCTTTTTTTATAAAATCGACAATTTTTTCTTTTATAGTATCATAAGGCAATCCCCTTAAGCTTGTCCTTCCTGATAGCATATAATAAAATATAAAATAATGATAATTAAGCGTTTATTCGGCTTCGGGGTTAATTAATTTAATTAACGACTAATTTTTCATGATATGCAAAAATTCTTTAGAATTGAAAAGTTCACTGCCCACGAGCCTCATCCAAAGCTTCCTTTAAAATTTCTACGAGCATCTCCATTTTGAGCTTCTTTGTAAAAGTGTTTTGAGGAGAAGGGTGATAAGAACAGATTATTGTTACCGAGCCAACCTTAACCTTACATCCGTGTGTGAACTTTTTTACCTCTTCCAACTTTTCTCCCAAAGAATCAAGGACCTTAAGAGTCCAGTAATAAGCAAAGCTTCCCAGTACAACTATTACCTTAGGTTTGATGTACTGGATCTCTCTTTTTAGAAATTTTTCGCTGCACGTTCTTGCTTCCTCAGTTGTAGGTTTGTTTTCCGGTGGTGCACATTTAACAACGGCTGTTATATACGCTTCATTTACTTCCAAGCCATCTTTCCTGTTGATTGAAGTGGGTTTGTTGGAGTACCCTGCTCTATAAAGAGCTTCAAACAGGAAGTCTCCAGACCTATCTCCTGTAAATACCCTTCCGGTCCTGTTACCTCCCTGTGCGCTAGGAGCAAGGCCTATTATCATTATCTTTGACCTGGGGTTTCCAAAACCAGGAACTGGTTTTTTCCAGTAACCCTCAGGAGCTTCTTTGGTTTCGGGCACCGATTCCCTGTACTTTACAAGCCTCGGACATGCCTTACACGATATTATTTCATCATAAAATATAGATTCAGACAACTTAACCAAGTAACCTTTCTACGACCCACGAAGGCTTAAAAGGGGTCAGGTCTTCATAGTTTTGTCCTGTTCCGAGGTACATTATTGGTTTCTTAGTGTAGAATGCAAGATTGAGTATGGAGCCGCCTTTAACTTCTGCATCTACCTTTGTAACTATTGAGTGGGAAAACCCTGGGTTCTGAAGGAAGGTCGTTGCCTGGTTTATCATATCGTAACCTGCTAGTGCGTCACCCACAAAAACATTCAAGTCAGATTTTACTACGTTAACGAGCTTTGCAAGCTCGTTCAGTAGCGACTCATTTGTTTGCATTCTCCCTGCGGTGTCTATTAAAAGTATTTCATAGCCGTTAGCTTGAGCGTATTCATAAGCTTCCCTTGAAAGAGCTGCAGGATCTGCGCCGTATTTTTTTGAATACACTTCAACCCCTATCCTTGAGCCGTGTTCTGTGAGCTGTTCTATAGCACCTGTCCTGTAAGTGTCAGCGGCCACCATCAAGGGTTTGAGCTTCATTTTCTTCAACGAGTATGCGACTTTTGCTACAGTGGTCGTCTTTCCCGTTCCGTTTATCCCGAGAAAAACCGTCACGAAAGGTTTCCTTGAAGATCTGCTGTATATATCCGGAAGCGTTTCTGTTTCCTGAAATATACCAGTTATAGCCTTTGCCAGAAGCTCCTTTAGGGTTTCGCTTTTTGCGCCGTTGGACTTTACGTTCTTGACCTCTTCGATAAGCTTTTGCTTAAAATATTCTATAACGTCGATCGATACATCAGCTTCTATAAAATCTATTTCTCTCTCTTTGAAAAATTCTTCTATGTCCTTTTCGCTTATCTTTCCTGTAACGGTTGAAATAAAATCTGAGAAAACTTTCTTTAGTCTATCGAACATTTTGAGATCTTTTCAGCAGCTCGTTAAGCTCGTACCTAGCTTCTTCGAGCTTATCTTCTACTGTCTTTTTATCTTGCTGGGCGCTGTTAAGGGCTTTTTCCAGTTCCTCGATCCTTGCTTTCAAAAAACTTATGGCTTCGTCCTTCTTTTTTACCATCACTACTCCTCCGCCAACCTTCAGCATTATCTTGCTTGAAGTGTCAGCTTTAGTTTTTAACAAAACGTCCCCTCCCAAGGGCACTACTATTTCTGATTCTCTACCTTCTGGAAGTATTTCTATTGCTGCTTGAGCGGCCTTTGTTTCCTCGATAGCCTGCCCTATAAGGTAAATACGAGAAATTATGCTTTCGTAATAATTTTCTAGAACCTGAATAGCGCTAGCGAGTTCGTTGATCCTATTTTCTACATCACTCTGGCTCTGCAATTTATGTTTACACCATAAAATTCTTGGTTAATTAACTTATTTATCTTTTTATGCTCTAAAGTCCAACTATCTCTTTCAGAACAGATTTAAAGCCTGATATGATCTTTTTTGATTCGACGTCAGAGTTGCCTATGTAGATCCCGAAGCCGTTTAAAAAAGATTCCACGGCGTTGTTAACAGAAAACATCTGTATATAATTATGATAATATGTAACAGTCCTCTTAGGTGGCAGCAAATGAAATACTATTGCATAGTCGCTCTTTGTAACGTTATGAAGAGTTTTTGAAACGGTTAAAAGTATAAAAGCGAGATCCTGAAGCTCTTTTTGTGTAAGCTTAGTTATAGGCTTATAATGTGTTGTGCTGGTTATTCTTACCTCATTTATTCTGGAAGGAGACCACGGATAATATGCAAGCCAGTTTTCGTTGCTGTAAATAAGCTTTGAGCCTGATTCTTCAGCTTTTATGACTTCGCATATCGGGCACGAGTTTTTCTCTTCGAACGACTTCATAAATTTGTTCATTTCTTCGTTTATCGTCTTCGGAACAAAAGGCAGTCCAATGACGTCAAAGTGGGGGTGCCCTTCCATGTCTACACCGTTTGCAGAAAGCATTATTACGGCTATGTATATTATTCTGTTCAAGTCTGCGAGCTTCTTGTATGTTTCCTGTATAGCATAAAGTGCTTCGTATATCTGGTCCTTTGAAAGCTCATGAAATGGCACGTGGTCTTTACCTATAAATACCGAATAGTGTTTTCCCTTTGCAGGCTCGCTTTTGTATGGCCAATCGTTCCACTCACCCGCGTATTTATCGTCCACTAAAGGCTGCGGGTGCTCGCCGACCAAAACGTCCCAGCTTTCTATATCATCTTTTTTTATCCTGAGAAAGCTTGACCTGTTAACGCTTTCTTTTGATATAGAGAAGATAGAATTAAAATCGTTATTACAAACGGGGCACTTTATAGGAAAAGTTACATCCCATTGTATATGGGAAACACCAGTTATGTTATCGTACCTTATCTGAGGCATCGTATCTATCTATTAACCTCTACAATAAAAGTTTTTTAAGCTCGTACTTCTTTGTTGCCTTGCCTTCTTCGTTTATTTCATATACTATTGGTACGCCAGTAGGTATTTCGACGTTCACTATGTCCTTCGGTGGTATGTTTTCTAAGTACATCACGATAGACCTGAGGCTGTTGCCGTGGGCCACTACAAGCACATTTTTCTTGTAATAAGTGAGGTCGAGCATCACCGTGTTCTTAAAGAACGGCACGGTCCTTTTCTGAGTGTCTTCTAGGCTTTCGCCTCCTGGCGGTTTAACATCATAGCTTCTCCTCCAAAGTTTTACCTGATCCTCTCCATAGATCCTTGCTGTTTCAGCTTTGTTTAGACCCTGAAGATCACCATAGTGCCTTTCGTTTAGATGATAATCTTTTATTACGGGTATACTTTCCCCCAGTTCTTTTAGTATTATTTCGAGAGTCTCTATGGCTCTTGATAGTTGACTCGTATAAGCAACGTTGATCTTGATCCCGCTTTCTTTTATAAGATCCCCGGCGCTCTTTGCCTCTTCTCTACCTTTTTCTGTAAGGGGCACGTCGACCCAGCCCGTAAACCTATTCTCCATGTTCCAGAGAGATTCCCCATGCCTTACGAGTATCAAATAAACCATGCAAAGGTTTTGGTTGATCAGAAAATAAACTTTTTTATAAAAGCCTAGAATGCAAGCAAATAGCGTTCTTATCGCTCGCTGTATTTTAAATAAACGTTTTAAATGCATAAAAAAGAAGCTATTGTATGGCTTTAACAGTATTTTTCGTAAGGCATGGCCATGCTGAAAACAACAGGGACGGGTTCTTTCCCGATGATCAGAAATTCGATTATAAGCTCACCGAGAAAGGCGTGGAACAGGCAAAACAGGCTGCTGAGCTGCTTTTTGATTCAAAAGCAGAAGCCATTTTTTCGAGTCCTGTTTATAGGGCTTACCAGACTGCGCAGATAATCGGGGAAAGGCTTTCTCTTAATGTTATAAAGGACGAAAGGCTTAGAGAAGTTGAGCTCGGAAACCTGAAAAATATGCAAACAAAAGAAATATTTGAAAACAACCCAGATTGGTTCATGGAATATTTTAACGAAAAAACCATTTACGGCCTGGAAAAGTACGATAGCATAAGAGGAAGGATGCTCGATTTTGTAAAGAGTCTTTTTGAGAAAGGCTACACAAGGGTTATAGCGGTTAGCCACCTAGAACCCATAAGAGCGCTCGTAACTTTGCCTTTGAACGTAACTGGAAAAGAAGTCAGGAAGATAGAGATACACAACGCGTCTATAAGCACTTTGAGGTTCGAAGATTCTGCTCTAAATGAAATCAGGATACTTTCAGTCGACTGCGTGCCTATAAACCGTTTCTTTGCATGATTTAGGATCTTTAAGCAAAAAATAAAAGCCTGCCTTGAATAGTTTTTTCATGCAAATCATATTGTACGGAAGCCTCTCTAGAAAGCTAGGAAAGATGCTTGAAATGGATGTTGATGGTCAGAAAACAATAAAGGATATACTGCAAGAACTTTCAGAAAAAGAGCCTGAACTTAAACCAGACAACCCAAACATACTTGTTTTCATAAACGATGCAGAAGCGTCCTTACTCGGAGGCCTCAGCTACAAGCCAAAGAATGAGGATAAAATTGCTGTATTGCCCGTAGCGCACGGTGGAATACAATGAAATTATACATAGACAAGCAGCCGAATGAACCTTTTCTGTTTAAGGTGAACATAAAAGAAGATTGTGTTAAGAGTGTTGAGATCCTGTATCTGATAGCCATGCAGACCATTTTTGCTCTGAAGAACAACGAGCTGCTAGCAAAGACACCTGAAATTGACTTCTTGATGAGACTTGCCAGATCAGACCAAATATTCAAAGCCAAAAAGTTATGCGGTGGTTCAGCTCATACGGTTTACGTTGCGGAATCTGGGGAGAATGAAATAATACAGATAACAGATGACGACCTTAACGAATCTGAGCTTTCTGCTTTAACAGCTTTAGAAAAAAGCTGAAAACGCTTATGTAAACAACGTTTCTTCCTATAGATTAAATGATTGATGATAGATTTTTGAACCGTTACTCGAGGCAAATAGTGTTAAAAGAAATAGGTCTTGAAGGCCAAGAAAGGCTTCTAAGATCAAGGGTTACAGTCGCTGGCGTGGGAGGACTGGGTTCGATGGTCGCTTCGCTGCTTGCTAGGATTGGCTTCGGAGAAATTCATTTAGTTGATAGAGACATAGTATCTTTGAGCGACCTGCACAGACAAATACTTTATGACGAAGACGATCTGGGACTGCCAAAAGTTTACGCTGCACAAAGAAAGCTTCAAAAGATCAACTCTGATGTCAAAGTTTTTCCTCACGCTATGAGCGTGAATAATTATGAACTCATGAAAGATGTAATCGAGAGTTCTGATATAATAGTTGACGGCCTTGATAACATGAGGGCCAGGTTCAATGTAAACCTTTTAGCAGTTTCACTTAAAAGACCATATGTATTTGCGTCTGCCATTGAAAACTATGGAAACATTAGCACGATAGTTCCAGGTAAAACGCCATGCCTGAACGAGTTCTACGGCGAATTCAAAGACAGAGAACTGCCAACATGCGCTACATCTGGGGTGAACCCAGCCATCGTCACTTCTGTTGCTTCTTTAGAAGCTAATGAAGCATTAAAAATAATTCTCAAAGGCAGCTCGCCTTTTTCTGGAAAACTGGGGTTACTAGACCTCAATCAGGGTAGCTTAGAAGCCATAGATCTAAAAAAGGATGAAGAATGTGAGGTGTGTAATATGAAGGCAAAACCAGAAAAAGAACAGGTTATAGAAATGAGCTGCAGCAAGGATGGATTCACTACAGTTTTTGTGAATAACTATTCTGGTAAAGTAGATACAGAAAAGATTTCTCAAGCCCGGGGAGTTAAGATTACATCAAAAAATGACCTTTATGTTTCTGGAGCTTATGAAGATTCTTTTTTTACTATATTTAACAACGGATACGCTGTTTTCCAGTTTAAATATTATGACGACCAGATAAAAAACAGGGTAGAAAGAATCTATGGAGAGATCGCTGGGGGAATTAATAATAAGTAGGCTTTCCGAGATTTACAGCATTAAAAAGGACGAGTTTGCACCTCTTAACTTCAAAGATCCATTCCTGATAATTGTTTCAATAATACTCAGCCAGAACACAACCGATAAAAACGCGCTGAAAGCAATGAAAAATCTAGTTTCCAATGGACTTGAGAAACCCGAGGACTTTTTGAAAGCAGGAACAGAAAAAATAAAAGATCTGATCAGGGTTGCTGGACTTTACGATCAAAAAGCTAAAGCTATAATCAGGTTTGCAAAGTGGAGCGTTCAAAAATACGGTGGAAACCTTTCTCTGTTAAAGAACGAAGATCCAGATAAAGTCTTCAGAGAACTTACGAGCATCAAGGGCATAGGGCCTAAAACAGCAGATGTCTTTCTTGTTTTTTACTTAGGAGCCAAGACCTTTCCAATAGACACGCATATAAGGAGGGTTGTAAAGAGGCTCGGAATTGCAGATGGCAGCTATGATAAGATGAAAAAGAGGCTGCTTGAAATTTTCCCCGATCCCATGAAAGCGCACATGCTTTTGATAAAACACGGGAGGACCACATGCAAGGCCCGAAACCCCGACTGTGAAAATTGTGTGTTAAATGAGATTTGCAAATATTATTTAGCTTTAAAGCACGAAAAAACAGTGGCTTAGACTAGTTATTCTGATAATGTTTCGAAGAGTAAGGCAAAAGCTTCGTTAGCGCTTGTTGCGTGCTCAGATGAACTGTTTAGTTCTGAATATAAGTATGCAAAGCCTTCCGAAAAGTTCTTTGAAATCCCTGCCGGAATTCCCCAGCTCACAGGATCGAGTTTGATCTTCTCGAAGACCTCTTTAGCGTAGCTAAATTTGCTCGGCTCAAACGAGTACAACTTCATGTCGTTCTCGACCCAGACGTACCTGTGACTTTTCAAAAATGCCATAGCGCTTTCATGGGAATAAACTGATGGTCCTGTCCTGATTTCAAAGTTTCTTTTTTCAAACTCAAGAAAGACAGCAAAGCTGACCCATCCGTTTTCTTCTGAGATTGCAGACCTTATTATTCTGTAGCCAGCAGTTTTTAGAGCGTTCCTTAAAGCGTCCTCAGCCTTATAGTACATCCCCCACTTTATGTCTTCAACGAGATCAGGAGCTCTGAGAGAAAACATCGCTACGCTACCTGCAGAGCTGAAATCTGGCGTTATCTTTTTTGCTCTGAAATAATCAATTCTCGGGTTGATCATAAACTCAAGGGATATTATTTTAAGTTTTGCAAAAACTTTGTTTTTTATCGCTAAAGCTAGGTTCCTTTTTTGATCTACTGGGTCAAGGATTATCACCGGCGTAGTAAAAACTTTTTTGGGATCGTAATCATAAGGTTCAAGGGCAATAACTTCTCCTTGTGACCAGTTAACTATGTTCTTTAAAAGCTCAACAAAAGAACCATACTTTACAGTTAAAACTTCAGAAATATAACCGCTGAGCCCGCCCACCTTTATTTCTGCTCCATAGAGACCGTTGCTTCTCAAAAATTTCTTGAAAACTCTTATTTCGCTTCTCAACTCGTCGTTGAGTTTTTTCATCAGATAATCGTTATGATACCTGCTCCTATCCATGCTTGTTATCCACTTCCCTAGAGGAACATCAGCACATGGTACCAAGTTAAATTTTATACCGTTAATAGTTCCTTCTATGTAAGGGTGCTCAGCATAATTAAGCCAATAGTTTAAGCCTCTTACGACATCTTTAAGGTCCTCAAGGCCCTTTTTCCCGATTTCCTCAGCGCCAAGTTCAGGATCATACAGAACAAAAAAATCTATGTCTGCGTCTTCCGGGAGCCATGTATCTCTTGCATAGGAACCTCCTAGCACGAACTTTAAACCTTTTGCCTTAAGCCTTTCAGAGATAACTTTTTCAGCCTCTTTCAATTTGTTCCTCTGTTCCTGAGTTGGCGTTACCTCTGCCTTTATGATCTCGATTACCTTTTTTATCCCCTCGTAATCAGCTTTTAAAGCAAAATTCATACTCTTAACCTGAATACTATTTTAAACTATTTTAAGGTTATTTTGCAATAATTTTTACTCATAACCAAAAGCTATTTCTTTTAAAGCTGTTTCTTCTGGTTTCTGCAGTTTTTTAACAATCGAGCCTATACCCAAGCTATCAGCCAGTTCGGGGTTAAAACCACCTTTCAAAGCCTCTCCCAGTATCCTCTTAGCTGTTTCAAAGTTTCCCCTCTGGTAATGAACCACTGCTACACAAACCTTAATTATGTTGTGTATTTCTTCTTTTTCAGAACCGTTTGCCTTATGCCAAATGTCCTCAAGAAGCTCGTGAGCTTCCCAGCACCTTCCGTTTTTTATCAGTTCTTGCAGAGTTTTGCCGCATTTTTCAAGTTCACATTCTTCGACCTTTCTGAGTTTTAAGACGTCCCCTATCTTTTCTCCTAAAAAAGAATCTGAAAAATAATCAACTTCTACAAACTTCCCTACCCTTACATCATTGACCTGAATTTCATACGATCTTAACAGAGATTTTAGAAATTGAGCTTGGGCATTTTCATACCTATCGTTTTCAAAAATGGAAAGGTACCTCATGTTTAAGAATTAAAATAGCTTATTTAAAAACACATGCAGCTGAGATTTGCGTGGGCAACAATTAAGCATTAAAGAAATTCATCAATTACTGTATAAATTCTTTGTGAACAGCGTTTATTGCTTTTTTACAGTTCTCGCTGTTGATTACAAAACCTATGTTTAGCTCGCTTGAGCCTTGAGTTATCATTATTATGTTTATTTTTTCCCTAGCAACAGCTCCAAAGAGCCTGCTGGCGACCCCGGGCGTACCTTTCATACCTTCGCCAATTATTGAAACTGCGCATACGTTGTCGATTATCCTGTAATCCTGTATTTTTTCACCCATGAACTGAATTTCTATAAGGTTTCTGTACCTATTTACATCTTTCCTGTCAATTATTATGTTTATTTCTGAACCGGATACGTTCTGTGTTACTGTGTAAAATTTAAGGTTTGAAAGCAAAAAGCTGTTAAGCAGGTTTGGCAACAAGGATCTTAACCCTGTTCCGATAATGGTAAATATAGCCAGACTGTCCAGACTCGCAACCGCTTTAACGACATTAGTTGAAATCACCCCTTCGCCCCTTATTTCTGTACCGTTCTCCATAGGAGCCTTTATGTCGTTTATGTAAAGCCTGAGGCCCTTTGATTTAAGAAGTTCCATAGCTTCTGGATTGAAAATATTGGGGTTAAATGAAAGGATCTCCAAAGCTTCGTTGTAAGAAAGAATATCTATTTTTTTAGCGCTGCTTACTATCGCAGGGTCGGCGCTCATTAACCCTTTAGCGTTTGTCCACAGGTCAAGCCTTTGGCTCTCAGCAGATATAGCTAGCAGAGTCGCCACAAGGTCGGAACCCCCTTCAGGAAGTCCTACTACCTTTTTATCGGAAGTTAAGGCCGTAAGACCGCCTACAAGGTTTACGCTTTCAGGATCGATGCTCTTGATAAAGCTCTTACCTCTCTGAACAGAAGAATTTATCATAACTTGATACTTTGATATCTGGTCTACTATAAGCCCTGCCTCGTAACCGTGAAAAACGTTTATCGCTTTGCCAATTTTAGAAGATAAAAATTTCTCGATGGCAAAAAGAGTCATGTCCTCAACCGAAAGATAAATCTGCCCTTCCAAGGCCGGATATATTTCTTTTGTCTTTGATATCAATTCAAAGATTTCAATGGATCCATTGAAAGATTCAAGAACCTTTTTCTCATCATAAAAACCAGAAACTCTGAACTTTTCGTATATGTTCTTGAAAATTTCTACAGACTCTGCTTTGCCGCTTAATGCCAGATCTATTGCTTTACGTACATAATTTTTTACGTCAGATGACACCGAAACTATAAAAACCCCAGAACCGTTGTACCTCTTTTCGATAAGCCTTTCTATGTCTTCATAGTTAGATATATTAACTGCGCTACCGCTAATCTTTGCTATTTTTTGCACGAAAATACAGAAAATGGTTTTAATATAAATTTTTTCTTAGCAAAGAATTTTAATGAGTGATAAGTATGAAAATAGTATAATATGTGAAATTATAC
>CAYFFZ010000005.1:0-33166 GCA_964342655.1 uncultured Nitrososphaerales archaeon | reverse complement strand
ATTGTAAAGAACGAATCTAATTATTAAACGTTATTCGATTTAAATAACGAACTTAAAAAGTTATGTGTATTTCTGTAAAGAAACATTTATATAAAACGCATTTAATTAGATTATCACTTATGAGCTTATCTAAAGAACCCGACAAAAAGGATAGTAAAAAAATAATAAATGCGTCGGGCGAGTCTGGCACAAAGCCGGTTCAATCAAAGACAAAAATACCGTGGTTAGCTGTTTTCGCTCTTGCCATGGGTATGCTGGTATACGGGGTTGCTGAAAGTTATGGTCCAGTTTTTGCTATTACAAGCATAATTCCTCAGCAATTTTACTATTTGAGCCTTAGCGCAGGTTTTATTGCAGGAGGTTTTGGAGCTTTACTTGCTGGTTACATGACGGACTACTTAGGAAGAAGGAAAGCTTTCCTCATAACTGCTGCAATGATAGTTATAGGCATAGCAATATATCTGGCGGCCCCCACAAACGCTATAGCAATAATAATCTCGTTCATACTTGTTGGTATGGCGGCGATTGGAGCTGAAACGCCTATACTTGCAGCTATTTCTGAAAGTGTGCCAGCAAAATATAGAGGGAATCTGCTGGTGGTAGTGCAAAACTTCGGGAACATTGGCGTTGCGCTTGTTTTCATTCCTGCACTGCTAGGCGCTTCATCAGTTCAGGACGAAGTAGCATACGCTATACTGCTCTTGGCTCCTTTGATAGCACTAATAATAGGCTTCTTTTCGGTTAAAGAATCTGTTCCATGGGAAGCCGCAGAAAAGAAAACCCCAGAATCTGTTCAAGAAGCGTGGAAAAAAGTTGATCAGGAAACCACGGAGCACGTTAGACCTACAATGGGAGTGCCGCTGAGATGGTTACTTATAACTTTAATAGGAATAGTTCAGGATGTAGCTTTTGTATGGATTACCTACGATATAGGTTTCCTGTACTTTACAGACTATTCGAGCCTTATACCTGTTATAGGAGGCTTTGCCATGGCCATTCTAGGAATACTGTTCGGAGTCTTCTTTGCACACAGGATTTCTAGGAAAAATGCCGCGCTGCTTGCATACGGTTCACAATTCATACTGTGGGTTTTGCTCTGGGCTTATGTGGCTGCAACTGGAGTGACAACCGGTCTGCTGCTGTTAGCTCTTATAGCGATTCAGTTCTTTGCAGTTGAACTTACTTGGGGTGTAAGGGCAATGCTCGAACCTGAAGTTTTTCCAACAATATCTAGGGGAAGATGGGTTTCTCTTGCTAGAACATTTGTATGGATCATAGCAGGAACAATAACAATGATCCTTTCACTTTATTTCTACCCATCATCACCGGACCAGTTTATGCCTTTCTTCAACGCTTCTTCAGCTGCAGTAGCTGTTGTATTCATAGTTGGGCTGATAGCAGCAATATACTGGTATTACAAAGGATTCGAAACAGGCGGAAAGAGTCTGGCTGGACACGATATCAAAGCTTGATTTTTATTTTTAATATTATTTTTTATTAAATTTATTTAATTTAACGTATTAAGGTGCTTGAGCGCACTTGCGCATGTTTTTAAATTGGTAACACAGAATTATGATATGCACAGAGGAAAAGGAAGAGGGCATCTTGGGCTTAGAACATACGTACTTTTCAGCCTCTTGGAATCTCCTAAGAACGGTATAGAGATAGCATACGATTTGGTTAGAGTATTAGGCTGGAGGCCTTCTCCAGGCTCTCTCTACCCTCTTCTTATGGAATTAGAGAGAGAGGGTTTGATAGAAAAGACAAACGATGGAAAGCTCAGATTGACTCCGCATGGAATAGACTATATGAGCTCCATACCTTTTGCCATAAACATAAGGAGCATAACTTTCATGATGGAAGCTCTTTTAGATAGGCTTGAGAAAAGGGCAGAAACTGAAGGGTTAAGTTCGGAAGACAAAAAGAAGCTTAAAGATATAGCTGAAAAAATTCTCAATCTGATCAACGCTTCATAACGGTTTTTCCTTCTCTGCTTTTAAGGTATTCTTTGCCCTTTTTAGTAAGCGAGTAGTAAGTGTGATGCTTTGTTACTTCTGGTGATCTTTTCATTTTTGCCCTAGTCCTTTTCAAACCTTTGCCAAACACCTTTTTGACATAACCTACTCTTTCAAGTTTTTCAAGTTCAGATACAACAATCTCGGTTTTAACCCCCAAATTTTTTGCAATGCTAAAAGCGTAATCTACGTTTGCGATTTTTAAATGATGCAGCACAGCTATATCTAGCTCATCACTTTCTGCCATAAACAACAGAAAACTGTATGATAATGCATATAAACGGATCGTTTTATTATTAGTATTAGTTGAAACCTGTAATACACAGATCACACAGGACGTCGATATATTTCATATTTGCGCTTCTTTTGTTTTTTGTGCTTATTTTTGCGATTTTTTACTCTTTTAAAATACTTGGATTCACGCCGATTCAGATAATAATAATGACATTTCTTTCGCTGATAGGCGCAAACATAAACATACCAGTAGCAACGATAAAAAGCAGAGAACCGATCATAATGTTAAAGAGTTATACTTTTTTCGGGATAGAACTTTATGTGCCATTTTATTCATATGAAAGAGTAACTGTAGCAGTAAACCTGGGAGGCGCTCTAATACCAACTTTAGCATCGATATATCTTACAATAATCCATCTTAACATGTGGTTCTACATTCTGATTTCTGTTATTATCTCATCAATATTTATTCATGCAATAGCAAGGCCTGTAAAAGGCCTAGGTATAGTTACACCATTCTTTATACCGCCTATATTTGCTGCTTTGCTTGGCATAGTATTTGGCGGTAATATGGCACCGGTTGTTGCTTATATAGCTGGAACAATGGGTTCACTAATAGGCGCTGATTTGACTAACCTGCATAAGCTGGACAAGCTTGGGGCTTCTTTTGTAAGCATAGGCGGAGCAGGCATATTTGATGGAGTGTTTCTTACTGGACTTGTTGCAGCTTTACTGACTATATAGCTTAAATTTTATCAAGGCTTCTTAGGCTTTTTCTGTTTGTTTCAAAACCCTTAAAATACCACATAAGCGCGCCAAAAAAGCCTAGAAGCCAGAGGCCGATATTATAATAAATGTATTGCGCAACAGTAAAGCTGAACGTAAGATATATTGAAGCGATATAGGTTCCGTAAGTTATAGTTCTTATTACACCTATAAGCCCGGCTCTAAGCCCCGTTGGAAACAGCTCAGGTTCTAGAACTGTTCTTGAAATCCAGGCAAACTCGCTGAAGGCCATATTAAGGAACAGCAGTGTATAGAACAGGGCTAAGGACTTTGTGCTTGCAAAAGGAAGTATAAGGAACATTGTTATCAGACCGCCCAGAAAAGAAAAGAGGAGGTAGTTTTTTCTTGATATTTTATTAACTATATATGATCCTAAGAATCCAGCTGCTGAAGCGCCAAGATTAGCTACAAAAAGTATCTGGGCTGTCAAATTCGGGAATTCCGCAGGGCCAAGTATATAGGCCATGAGTCCAAAACTGAGAAACTGCGATATTCCTATTATTGCAAGAAAGGCAAACCTAAATCCTAAACTGGCAGTCGGTGAAGCTTCTTCTAATTTTTCATCAGAAGCTTTTACGTACGAAGAATATTTTTTTGCTTCCTCGGACTTTCCTTTTATCTCCAGCCACCTTACTGATTCGGGCATTGAGAGCCTTGAAAAAACTAGAATAATTATGGCTATAAAAGCCGTTATCCCTATTGCTACCTTTGTTGGGTAAAAGGCTCCCTGTGTAAGTATAGCGATTCCTGAAGCCACAGCCGCTCCTATGTTTGCAAAATTAGGCATTATGCCGAGGATTGCGCCCCTGTACCTAACAGGCATGTTTTCGCTTAATAGAGCAAGCAGTGCAGGTTCTTCACCGCCAACACCGAACTGAGTTAAAAACAGAGAAGCCATGAGCACTGTTAGGTTTTCAGAAATTATAAAAAGGAGAACTCCAATACCATAGCTCAGCATCGTTATTATAAAAGCCATCTTTCTCCCGATCCTGTCTGCGAGAAACCCCATCAAAAAATTCCCTATCAGCGCAAAAACAAGAGGAACAGAAAGAACAAAGACGTACATTGAACTGGGAATGAACTTGCTTATCAGGGTGCTTATGGGCGCAAAGGTAGATAACATCCCCCATATAAAAAAACCCATAGAAACCGCTATAAATGTGTAAACGTGCATTCTTCCGATCTTTGCTTTTTCGATCAGTTCGCTCATTACATCTGCCCGTTGAGAAATCTCTATAAATTTTTTTATTTATATATAAATATAATAGTTAAATGCCAAGGCCTTTAAAGGAACTTTTAAAAGATGTTATTGGAGAAAAGGCTGCTAGCGCTGTTGGTGCCTTTGACCTTATAGGTGATATAGCTGTCATCAGGATTCCCGAAGATTTAAGGGAGCATTCAGAAGTCATTGGAAAAACGCTGATGAAATTTAACAAAAATGTAAAGTCTGTATGGGCTCAGATAGGCCCCGTTGAAGGGGATTACAGGGTTAGGGAACTCGTTCACATAGCCGGGGAAAAAAGAAGCGAAACCATATACAAAGAAAACGGATGCGTTTTTAAGGTTGACGTTACAAAAGTATTTTTTACCCCGAGGTTAAGCCAGGAGAGAAAGAGGATCGCTGATTTGGTAGCTGATAATGAGATTGTTTTTAACATGTTCGCAGGCGTTGGCACCTTTTCTATTGTCATAGCAAAGAAAAAAGAGGCAATAGTACACAGTTCTGAGATTAATCCGTATGCTTATGATTATATGGTTGAAAACATAAAGCTGAACAAGCTAAGGGGGCAGGTTGTGCCTTATCTTAAAGACGCCGCGGACGTTTCTGAACAGCTTAAGGGCAAAGTCGACAGGGTGTTGATGCCTTTACCGGAAAAGGCAATTGAATATTTTGAGCATGCAGTAAAAGCTATAAAGAAATACGGTTTTGTGCACGTTTATCTACATATAAGTTATCCTAAGGGTTCGAGCGAAAAGGATGCTTTGATTAAAGGAATCGAGCTGATTCCTTCTGGGAAAGTAGTCTATTCCAGGGTAGTTAGAGAGGTCGGTCCGAGGATGGTGCAGGTTGTATATGATGTTGAAATAAGCAAAAATTTATGAATGCCGGTAAACGTTAAAAAGGGCTTCTAGAAAACCAATACTATGAATTACCTGATTACCGGTACTTTAAACTATGATATAACCCTTTTTGTAACATCTATACCAAAGCCAGGAGGGGAAACAAAGGTAACTAGGATAAAAAGAGCCCTTGGTGGAAAGGGGGGAAACATAGCTTCCGCTTTTGCGAAAATAGTTGGAAACGCTTCTTTTTTGGGCGCTCTAGGCGACGACGAGGCCGCAAGGCTTCATCTTGATTATTTTAAACGCTTGAACATTAACACAGATTACATCAAGATTTTCAAAGACGTTGAAAGCGGGACCTCTTATGTTGTTGTTGACGAAAAAAGCGGGGAAAACATGATAATTTCCTACCCGGGTGCAAATTCAAAACTAACCCCTGAAATAGTCGATGAAAAACTGTTGAATGAGCTTCGAAGTACAAAGATCGTTGTTGCAGCAAATGTTTCTCCAGCGCTCGCTAAAAAGGTTTTTAGCGCATCAAAAGGGATAAAAATCTACATACCAGCAACATACGTTAAAGATTCATGTATAGTCAACGCGGACTATTTTATAGTTAATGAAAGCGAAAGTGAACATGTTAAAGAATGCAAAGGACCGAAAATAATAAGGACGCTTGGGAAAAAGGGAGCTGAAATCTTAGGAGAGCACGTTCATGTTGAGGCAGTTAATCTCGAAAAACTGGGTATGAAACCCCAGAGTTCTGCTGGTGCTGGCGATGCTTTTGCCGGAGCATTTGCCGCGGCTCTGGCCCTAGGATACAGCGAAGAGGACTCACTTAAACTAGCCAACTATGCCGCTGCTTACAAGGTTGCTCATGAAGATCCCCGTGGAAGTCCTTCAAGAGAAGACCTCATAAAGTTTTTAAGGCAAGTAAATCCAAAGTTCAATCTAGAGGGGCTGTCGGCTAGCCTGGTCTAGGCTGCCAGCCTCGGGCGCTGGCGATCGCCGGTTCAAATCCGGCCAGCCCCATTTACAAAAATTAAAAATACATTATATTTTTTAAAAACTTATAAATTACAGGCTCAAAATATATATCAAATGTCGGCTTTAGGAGCATTAAACACGCTGTTAGGATACCTTTTCTGGATAATCTTTTTGCTAGCGCTCATAACTCCATGGCTTTCCTTTAAATCTCTGCAGGGTGCAAGGCTGAGGCTCATAGCAGCGATCGAAAGAAAGTACAAGTACAGAGTCATTACCATGATACACCGGCAAGAAAAGATGGGTTTATTAGGGTTTCCGATCTACAGGTACATAGATATTGAAGACTCAGAAGCTATAATAAGAGCTATAAGAACCACACCACAAAACGTCCCAATTATGCTTATACTTCATACACCAGGAGGTCTTGTCCTTGCAGCTTCTCAGATAGCAAGAGCTCTAAAACAGCATAAAGGCGAGAAAGTTGTCGTAGTGCCGCATTATGCTATGAGCGGAGGCACTCTAATTTCTATAGCTGCTGATAAAATAATAATGGATGAAAATGCAGTGCTTGGCCCGCTTGACCCCCAGCTTGGAGGCCCACAGGGGGCCTACTATCCTGCGCCATCGATCATAAAGGCCGTGGAAATAAAGGGAAAGGAAAAAGTTAACGACGAAACCCTGATAATGGCAGATGAAGCAGAAAAAGCCTTGAAACAGGTTAAGGATCTAGTTTATGAGCTCATAAAAGACAAGCTTGGAGAAGATAAAGCGCTACAGGTTGCTGATAGGCTTGTGGGAGGTTATTATACTCACGATTATCCTATTACTGTTGATCAGCTAAAGGAAATGGGATTCAACGTATCTACCGATGTACCACCTGAAGTTTACGCTCTGATGGAGCTCTATCCGCAGGCAAGAGCCTACAGGCCAGGGATTGAGTACTTACCATATCCAGTTACTCCAAGCTCAACACAGGGAGAAAAAGAGAAAAAGTAATTAAATTATTTTTGAACCAGTTTTTCTTTGGAGTTCAGCAAACCAGTCCGGAACTTTAAAATTTTGAACTATCCTTTCATATGAATAAGGCTTTATATCAAGAACTGGTGTTCCGTTAAAAAGATCAAGCCCTTTAACTGTAATCACGTTTTTTTCAATTTTAACTATTTCAACAAGGCTAAGCCCTATAGGGTTTGGTCTTGTAGGCGAATCTATCGCAAAAACGCCTACTTCTGGGAGCTCTTCTAACTTTAAGCCATATCTGGTCAACCTTCTCGGTTTTACCCTTAGAACTCCAACCTCAAAATCTCTCAGCTTGTTTAAATAAGAAATAACGAACAGATGTGAATATCCTTCTAAACCAGTTAAGCCTTCTAAGTATTCTTCTTTTATAACAATTTGAGATATAGAATTTTCACTAGCTTTTCTTATTTCCTCATCGCTAAGCTGGGTTTTTACATAACCTATTGGATCAAAGCATATGTTCATGTGTAAAATCTTTTACAAACAGACATAAATTTAAATTTATACAGTTTTTAATATACAAACTAGAGAAGAGGTCTATAATGTTCAGATCTTCGTTACCTTTAATTGTTGAACTTTCAAAAAACGATCCAGAGCTAGCTCAGGCTTCGCAGGAGGGTGGGGCAGATGGCGTACTGCTGCAGATACTTACTCAAAAGCAAAATTATATTATAGGATCACTTGAAGACGAGCTAGAAAACATAAAAAACGTTCTAGAAAAAGTTTCGATAAAAAAAGGAATTCTGCTCGGAGATGTCAGAAGCATCAACAGGGAGGAATGGGATCAAATAAAAGGGTTTAAATTTGATTTTATAGCAGTCTATCCAGCTACGGCACCAATATTTTTGCTTGAGAGCGGTACCCCTATATTTGTGACCGTGCAACCAGGGTTGCCCGTAGACTATTACAGAGCTTTAAGCCACATGCCTTCAGTAGAAGGTTTTATATATGGGCCGTCTACAGCGAACCGGCTAGAAGCCTCATTTAACCTTGTGGACTTGGCCGTGCTAGAGCTTCTTTCAACAAGCTTATCTAAGCCAGTATATTTCAGATCTCTTAATGAGCCTAAGGCCGATGAGATTTTGCTTTTAATAAAAAGAGGAGCCTCAGGCATAATAATAGATCCATATTCAATAGGCGCCATGGAGCCCAACGATCTAAAAGAAGCCGTGAATTCATATAAAAAAATAATCGATGAAAGCGGATATAGAATTTGGATGTAAAATATATATCAATTTAATAAAATACTTATTTGCATGGCAAAGAAAACGGTTAGAAAGGTTCAAAAGATAGGCAATTCATCATACGCTCTAGTTCTTCCAAAAGAGTGGGTAAAAGAATTAAAGATAGATAAAGCCGGTTCAATTTTTGTTGAAGAAGAAGGATCCAGACTGATAATCAGCCCTTCTGACAAGGTTGTGGAAACAGATGAGATGAAATATACAATCGAGGTTTCAGATAACGACAAAATTTCTTTAGTATCAAGAGTATTTATCTCAGCTTATCTACTGGGCGCAAAGTTCATCACCGTAAAGTCAAAAGAAAGTAAATTGCATCAATCGTTAAAAGAAGAATTAAAAAAATTAGCCAAGGAGCTAATGATAGGGATCGAAGTTGTAGAAGAATCCGTTGAAAGCATAACGTTTCAAGAGCTTGTTTACTGGCCTTCAATGAACTTAAACGGTTTGATAAGAAGGATGCATAACATAGCTCTGAGCATGATCAGGGACTCCTATATAGCTATATTAAAAGGAGATCAGGAGACTAAACTATCTGTTATAAGTTCAGATTCAGAAGTGGATAGGTTTTATTTTTACGGCATAAGGGTTCTAAACGGAATTTTGTACAACAGAGATATGCTAAAAAGCTTTGGCTTAAAGAGGTACGCTCACGTTTTGATATCAAAAAGCCTCATAAAAAGCATAGAAAGGATAGCTGATCATGCCGTGAGCGTGGCATCTTCGGGAATCATTGTAGACAATGAAAGCTCTGATTTTATCGACCAGATATATAAACAGGTAACAGAAGTGTTCGAAGAAGTTTATGAAGCACAGTTGTACGAAGACAGAATAAAAGCTAACGAGATTATTGAAAAGGTTGAAAGCATAAGAGAAAAGATCAGCAAGGCTAACTCAAATGTGCCAAAAGACGTACTCGAGCATTTTGAAAGAATAGCAGAATATACATCTGATATAGCCGAAAATATAATTGATTATTCGGTTAGCGAGGAACTTTTCAGCTACTAAATCGGGATTTAGCTTGGATAACTTCTTCTTGTGATATTTCTTCTAAAGGAATGCCCTTGGGTTCTGGCAGGTATGTCGTTAATACAGCTCCGATCATGCTTATGACCCCTAGGCCAAGGAAAATCGCTGATAAGCCGAACTGCAGTTTCCATAAAGGAAGGTATAACGTTGATATCGCTGCTCCGAGTTTTCCAGATGCGGCTGATATACCGTGTCCTGTAGATCTTTTGCTTGTAGGATATATCTCTGCAGGTATTACGAAAGTTGTTGTGTTTGGTCCCAGATTTATTGCATAAAATGAAAGGGCAAATAGAACAAACGTCACAACGAAATAACTTGCTTCTTTTATCATAAAGCTTGTCAAAAAGTATATTGCTGTCATTGCCAAGAACCCCAGAATCTGCAGCAATCTTCTTCCTAGTTTATCTATCAGTGCTACAGCAGAAAAATATCCCGGTAAGCCTACCAAATATGGCAGGCCAATTATGAATATTGCAGTCTTTATGTTTTCTTGCGTTAAGTGGGGAATTATAGATGAGCTGATAAATGAAGAATATATTCCTGTCCCATAAAACGCAACGTCCAATATAAACCAAGTTGATGCTGTTATCAGAAGGTACCTCCAATATTTTTCAACGAAGTCTATAAATGATTGTCGGGTATTTTTTGCGTTAGAATAAACATTTTTTATATCAGTTTTGATATTCAAGTATTCTGCCGCTTTGTTCAATTCATTTGCGTCTTTCTTAACGTGAAACGAATAGCGCGGTGTTTCAGGCATTGTTCTTCTAAAGTATATAACCAGAAGCGCTGGTATAGCCGCTATTCCGAGTACTGTCCTCCAAGCTAGATCAGGAGGCAAAAATTGAAGTGATAAGATCCCGATTAATACTGCTAAAATTATCCCTAATCCCTGATTAGAGAATACTGTTGCTATCATTTTTCCTCTGTCTTTTGCATTACCGTATTCAGATGCAATGACGGAAGATATCGGATAATCCCCTCCAATTCCTAACCCTAACAAAGCCCTACTAAGGATCAACCAATATATATTCGGTGAAATAGCAGAAAGTATAGCTCCTATGCTCAGAATTGCCGCTTCTATGCCGTAAATTTTCTTTCTTCCTAATAGATCTGAAATACTTCCAAAAACGAGTTGTCCTATTATAGCAAAAAGTATTGCGGAAGTAGCAAGGTAGGACGAGAGGGGAAGTCCCAGAACTTTTATTGACAGAGGGAAAAGTTTTTCTGGAAATACAGTTAGAATATAAAGCACAATGCTTATGCTGAAAAGGTCATAAGCGTCAGTTAAAAAGCCGGCTCCTGCAACCAGGGTTAGTTTGATGTGATTAAAAGATAGCCTTATTTTATCAAATTCGCTCAATGGCAGACTGTTTATTTTTTCGCTCATTTGTGTTTAAAAAAATTATTATAGTTTAAAAGATTTACATATTTACAGGATATAATAATAATTATAGTATTTAAAATAAGTATTTTATTTATCATTCTAATAGTTGCAACAAATTTTTATACTGTTCATTGGCTAAAGAAAAAAGCCTTTGGAAGAACTTTTTAGGCAATAGTTTAATTTCCATAAAAAGAATTAAACATTTATATAAACGCTATAAAAAATATAGCACATGCCAATAAGGAAGGCTAACGAATCGGATGTTCAGGATCTCACTAATATGTTTTCCAAGATGTATCAGTTAAATTCAGAATTCGACCCAATGCTTCAGGTCGTTGATGATTTACGAGCTAAGGTAGAAAAGATGGTTAAGGAAGCCTTATCTGACAAGAATTCATTTATATACGTTTACGAAGAAGAAGGACAGATATGGGGAGCCGTGAAGATTAAGTTAGTTGATAGAGTTTTCTATGTCCCCCAGATTGTGGCCCAGATCGAGGAATTTTACGTTCATCCTTCAAAGAGAAGATCCACGATCGGGAAACAGCTGATAGAGTACGCTGAAAGCGATCTAAAGAAAATAGGGATAAAAATCTTAATGGCAAGATTTCCTTCGAAGAACATTATAGCCACTTCATTTTATGCAAAGAACGGTTTCCGAGAAGTTCATAACGAATACGGAAAACCTATTTAAAAAAATTCCATTAAGCTTAATTCCTTATTTTTATTTTTATCCTATCATGGACGCATTAGATGCTGTTCTAACAAAGATGGAAGTAAGAGAGTTTGCTGCTGAAGATGTGCCTTATGACGTTCAGAAAAAAGTTCTAGAAGCTGGAAGAATGGCCGCAAGCGCTTACAACAAGCAACCCTGGATCTTTATACTTATAAACGATAAAGATCTGTTAAAAAAGGTAGCTGCTTTGGCAACTACAGGTCCTTACATTTCAAAGGCAGCTTTTGCTGTGGCTGTTTTTGTAGACCCCAATAATCCTTTTCATATAATTGACGGGACAAGGGCTGTTCAGAACATGATGATAGCTGCTTGGTCGTTTGGGCTTGGATCAGTATGGGTCGGAGGCCTTGAAAGAGAAAAAATAGCAGAGCTTCTTAAGGTTCCAAAAAATCTTTATCTTCTTACAGTAATACCTTTTGGGAAACCTGCAAAGAAGTTAAAAGGTAAGAAAACAAGGAAGCCTCTAAAGGAAATAGCTTACCTAAACTTTTATGGTAACGAACTTAAATAAATTTAATCAAAAATTTTTAGCCTTTTTTAATGTTTTGTTCACATACAAATGGATCAAAATGATTTTACAAAAAAATATATTTTATAACAGCAATCAAAAAAAGACGGTATGATAGAGTATGTTATAAAGAGGGATGGAAGAACCGTAAAATTCGATAAAAACAAGATAGTTGAGGCTGTATGGAAAGCTGAAAAAGCCGTTGGTATGTTTGATAGGGAAATAGCGGAAGAAGTGGCAGATGCAGTTGTTCAGGAGCTTGAAGCTAGAGGAGGAACTCCTCATGTTGAAGAAATACAAGATATAGTTGAAAAGAAGCTCATAGAAAAAAATCAGGCAAAGATTGCTAAGGCTTATATTTTATACAGACAAAAAAGAGCTGAAATAAGAGAGGAAAAGAAGAAGATACTTGGCAAAGACGTTATCGATGAGGTAGATAAAGCTTTTGACTTAAACGCTCTGAGAGTTTTAGCAAGCAGGTACCTCAAAAAAGATGAAAACGGCAAAATAATAGAAACTCCTAAACAGATGTTTACAAGAGTTGCAGTTCACGTTGGTTTGCCAGAGATACTTTATGACCCGCGTGTTTATTCTAAAGAGCGTGTTCAGCCTAATGAAACGGAGCCTTTAGACGAAAACACACAGATAAAGATAGGTAAGTACGAACTGAACGTTTTCCATAAGAGAGGCCTGAAGGAGCTGTACGATAAGCTAAACGCAGAAGGGCATATCAAGATAAAGTGGAGCGATCTTATAAAAATGATCAACAACGGCGAATTTAAGAACGTTGAAGAACTGATCGACAGGTTTTATGATCTAATGGTTTCTAAAAGGTTTATACCAAACACCCCCGCGCTGATAAATTTCGGCTCTCATTACGGAATGGGATCTGCGTGCTTTGTCTTGGGCATAGAAGATTCTTTAGAAAGTATAATGGATACGTTAAAACAGGCAGCTCTCATATTCCAGGCTGGAGGAGGGGTTGGTTATAATTTCAGCAAGTTAAGACCGGAAGGAGACGTGGTAAGGTCCACTGGTGGCGTAGCAAGCGGTCCTATCAGTTTTATGAAGTTATTCGACTTCATGACGGAGATAATAAAGCAGGGAGGTGTTAGGCGTGGTGCCAACATGGGTATTTTAAATATAAACCACCCTGACATTCTCAAATTCATAACAGCTAAAAAAGGCAATCAGCAGCTAAGGAACTTTAACATTTCAGTCCTCATATTTCCCGAGTTCTGGGACGCCTTTAATCAAGGCAAAAAGTACCCGCTTGTTAATCCAAGGAACAACAAAGTCGTCGGTGAAATTGACCCGCTGCAGGTATTAGACTTAATAGCTTATCAGGCTTGGGAAAGCGCTGAGCCAGGAGTTATTTATTTTGACAATGTTAACAGGTACAACCCACTGCTTGAGGCGCTTGGTCCTATAACAACTACAAATCCTTGCGGAGAAGTTTTACTTTATGAAAACGAGTCCTGCAACTTGGGAAGCCTTAATGTGTGGGCTTTTGTAAGAGAAAAAGAAGATGGTGATGTTGAGTATGACTGGGAAGGACTTAAAGAGACCGTTATGCTGGCCACGAGGTTCCTTGACAACGTCATAGAGATAAACAAGTACCCATTGAAAAGCATAGAAGAAATGACAAAGAAAACGCGAAAAGTTGGCCTGGGCGTCATGGGAGTGGCAGATCTTCTTTTTGAGCTGAGACTACCTTATGATAGCGACGACGGAAGGGCATTTATGGAAAAGCTCATGGAGTTCATAAACTATTATTCAAAGGTTCAATCCATCGAGCTTTCAAAGGAAAGGGGTCCTTTTCCGCTTTTTGAGCAGAGCAGGTACGCAAAGGGGGAACTGCCGTTTTCAGGATTCTACGACAGGTCATCATGGCATCTTGACTGGCAGTCTCTTGCAGAGGATATAAAAAAGAACGGTATAAGAAATGCGTACACCACAGTTATAGCTCCAACGGGTAGCATATCGATGATAGCGGGTACCAGCAGCGGTATAGAACCAGTTTTTGCTCTTGTATACGAAAAAGATGTAACTGTGGGAACTTTTGAATACATAGACCCAGTTTTTGAAAAGGTTATGAGGAAACTCGGCATACTGGATTCAGAGCTGCTAAGGGACGTAGTCTCAAGAGGTGGCAAACTTACAGGCATCAACTATATACCTGAAGATATAAAGAGGGTCTTTGTAACGGCTTTGGAAATAACTCCAGAAGATCATATAAAAGCGTTAGCCGCTTTTCAGAAATGGGTTGACAGTTCTATTTCAAAAACGATAAACATGCCTTCTTATATAACGCCAGAAGAAGTAAGGCAGCTAATAATCATGGCGCACGAAATGGGCGTAAAAGACCTAACTGTATACAGGGACAAATCGCTCCAGGTTCAGGTTCTGAAAGCTCCTGAAGAAAAAGAGAAAAAAGAAGAAAAAACAACGCCTAGAGTGCAGGTAACAACCGTGATAAGCGGATCAAGCATTTCGAACGAGATGGAAACGTGCCCGGTCTGTGGATCTAAGCTTGTTTTCAAGGAAGGATGTGCAACTTGCCCAGTATGTGGCTGGAGCGCATGTGCATCATCATAAACTTATAGAAAAACTGCGATCACAAATAGAGCACTAATTGCGATAACATAATATTTAAATTTGTTCAATGAAGAGCTCATAGCCTGTTTTAATTTTCCAAGCCCTTCTTCTCCTATAACCTTTATTTCGTTGTCCCAAGTCAAAAGGCTTGCTTTTACTTTGTTTAACTTTAAATCGGGGTTCTTCTGAATGATTTTAATAATCATCTGTGGGTCTGTTAGCTCTCCAAAAGCCCAGTATCCTTTTCTGTTCGCTAGGGTTTTTATTATGTGAGTGTCACTGGTTATAACAAGATAACCCGTGTTTTTGCGAATTTCTTCCCTAGCTTGTGGAAGAGCGTTGTTAGAATCTATATAGAGGATTTTTAATTTTGAACGGCCATCTGAGAGATCTATCCTGTAAGCTCCGCATCCGCCAACCTCTTCCATAGAGCTGGAATCTAACTTCTCTAAGGCAAAAAACAGGTCTTCAGAATCTGCTTCTGGAGCCTTAAACTTTAATGGTTCATAAAAGTCGATATTTCCTACAAAGTTCGAAAGGTTACTGTGAGAATCCACGAGTATGATGGGCTTGTTTCTTTTTTGATTTTCCTGGAAAAGTTTTTGCATGTAGCCCATGGGCAGGTCGTCCATAGTGACTTTAGGAAAAAGTATGACAAGATCACATGCGTTAGTGGACAAACCGTTATATTCAAAGTATGTGCTTTCTTCTCTAAAAACTTTGAATTTATCCAAAATCTTTTCTTCGGGATTAAAGTCGAGCTGCTTTAAATACTCGGCGACCGCCACTCTGGAAGGCAAGTTCATGTCATGATTTGAAGCTGAATGCAAAACTATGACGTCTTTAAACCCCTTTTCTTTGAAATGCTTAGCTAAAACTTCGGTTATGTTGTAGCTGCCAACGCCTCTAAACGGTCCAGGATGAACCGGGGGCACTAATATGCAATGAGCGGATCCATCATCATTTACCAGTTTAAGGCAATAAGTTTTTGTTTTGATCTGTATTGAGTTAGCTTCAAGAAGCTTTTCGAAGCCTTCAGAATACTCTACCATCCAGGCATCTAGAACCTTTTGAGCCACATTTGAAAGCTTGACGCCGACTTGGTTCAATGTGAGTCTATCAACGGTATAATAAAATACCGCAGTTATTACAAACGCAGTGAACCAAAAATATAATTCTGTATAATTAAAACTTTTTTCAATAGACCTGTAAATTGGTAAAAGAAGAAAAAAATAGTAAAAAAGCAGGCTGATCAGGGGTTCAATGCGCCCCTCCAAAAATTCGCCCCTTAGAACTATGTAAGAAAAACTGAAAACTGCAGAAAGCGAGCTGACGAATATAAAGACAGGGCGTGAAAAAATTATATTGACCAGCACGGCTAAAAAAGTTAGCAGAAGAAAAAACGAGTGTGTAGCTGACACTCTTCTTATGGTAGAAAAGGAAACCCTTTTACCTGTTAAATACCTCAGCACATAAAGATACACAAGGACGCCAACAACGCCCATTGGTATTAGACGCGCATCACCTTTGTAAGCCACAGTAATCAGTATCTGTATTATTATAAACAAAATTAAATGGAATGCCGGAAGGACGTATTTGTTAGAAGGCAAGCTAAACAATACCTTAAATAACGTAGAAACATTTTGGTTTGTCCTTTGCAATTTTTTACACTGGTTTGAGCACTAATAGAACTATCGAGATAACTATAAAGCCGATGGTTAGTGCCAAAATTGCTGTTGGAGTTACCTTTATTCCGGGCTCGTCTGTATTATAAAAAGACATAAGTCCAGCGCTAGACATAGGCATTACTGTCTTTTTCTTTTTAGAGCTCATTAAGAAGATTTACCAAATTGCGTATATATATTTTTTCTTAGAATGTTGAATTTATTTATCAAAGTCTAAACCTATCATCTATGGCCTTATAGTCTTCAGGTTTAAGCCTCCATCCCATCGCGCCTGCATCTTCTTTTATATGTTCAAGTTTTTCGGCTTTTGGAATGGCTATAACCGGTTCTCTGTAGATGAGCCAATTAAGGGCAACCTGAACAGCTGTCTTTCCGTATTTCCTCCCTATTTCAGTAAGAAATTTTTCGTTCGCTAATGAGCCCTTTTCTATTGGCGTATAAGCTATCAATGCAATTTTTTCTTTTTCGCAATATTGTAAAAGATCTTTTTCGGGTTCTCTATGCCAAAGGCTGTATCTCACTTCATCAGCCACTATATCGCTTCGTGGCATTTCTTCTCTTGCTCTTTGAAGCAGTTGTAAGTCAAAGTTGCTGACGCCGGCATACATTATCTTTCCTTTATCTATCAGCTCTTGCATGGCAGATAAAGTTTCTCTCAGCGGTATTCTTTCATTTGGCCAGTGTATCAAATATAAGTCGATGTAGGTTACGGAGAGCCTTCTCAGAGACCTTTCTGCTGCTTCCAAAACCTGTTCCCTTTCTAAGTGCGTGTACCAGACTTTGCTAATTATGAAGACTTCATTTCGCTTATATTTTTTTATCGCCTCTCCAACTAGCTCTTCAGTATGTCCCTGCGCATAAAATTCTGCTGTGTCTATAAGCCACATACCGTTATCGATAGCGTATCTAATTGCATCGATCCATTCTTTGTCTTTTGAATGATCTGGCATGCTTTTTCCGCCTATGCCCCATGTTCCAAGACCTATCGCTGGCACAGCGTCCAAACCTATTTTTTTAAGGTCGTTCATTGAATAATTTAACTCGGCTGAACATCTTAAACGTTTTCAAAATAATTGTACATTAAATTTAGTTTTTTATGCTTTCATGTACAATTGTTTTTTTCTAGCTTTACCATCATTTACAGAAAGGTTTTTATTTTGAGGAATTTATCTCTCATGCGATTGATCCAAAACGCAAAACCTCCACAAATGGATATGGGAAAAAAGCCGATGGACGAGCTTCTAAAGCTTATTGAACACCCAGTTGTTGTTAAATTAAAGAACGGCATGAGCTACAAAGGTAGCCTTGTAAAGGTTGACAGCTACATGAACATATATCTTCAAGGTGCTGAAGAGTATGACGATAACGGGAAACTCATCGCTTCTTATGGCGATGTAATAATAAGGGGCAATAACATACTTTACGTGGTCAATCCATCGCTTGCTTGATCGTTTAAGCTCAAAGCGTTTATTATATCCCTGAAAAATCCCAAAAGCGTTAACATGTCCCTCTCGTCATCAAGCTTGTTTAAAGCTATTTCTCTGTAGAGCTTGACAACTCTGTAAGCTCTCTCTTCTTCAAGTTTAACGTCTTTTGCTATCTTTTCAATATAATTTATCAACACATCGACTTCTTCTCGAGGAACGTTCACCTTTTTTTCTTTTGTTTTCTTATTCATTATTGACCAGACATAAAGCAAGATGGCTAGGCTGTGCGATATGTTTAGCGCTGGGTATTCATCGCTTGTTGGAATTTTGATCAGATCATCGCACTTCATTATTTCCTCATTTGTTAATCCGGTAGTGTCTCTTCCCAAAATCAAAAGGACTTTTTCATGCTTTAAGGCGTTCCTAAACGATTCTTCAGGATACCTTGCTCTTCTGATAACTGTTCTCCAGTTTTTACTGGCTCTTGCGGAAGTGGCTATTCTGTAATCGTATCCTTTTAATGCTTCGTCGAAGTCCATAAATTTTGCTTTTTCCAATATATATCCCGCGTGTGACGCAAACTTAAATGAAATCTCGGGTATTTTTTTCCTGCCAGTTATTATCAGTTCCTTGATGCCAAAATTAGCCATCGTTCTTGCAACATAACCTATGTTTATTCCGTATTCAGGTTCAACAAGCATTACCGAAAGCTTACTTTTCGTAGTTATCTACACCTCTTCTATTTCTCTCTAACCAGCTTTCATAAAAATAAACGCATTGTTCTTGAATTTTATCAGATACAGAACCCTTTCTTAACTCCCTTAGTTTTATAAGCGCGTCCTGGGCTTTCATATTATATTTGTAGATAAGGTAGCACGAAAGAACCATCCCTGTCCTTCCAAGGCCTGCGCTGCAGTGCACCAGCGTTGTCATTTTATTTTTCTGATAGTTTTCTATTGCTTTAACGGCTTTGTGTAAAACCTCAGGTTGCTGGGGTTCTCCGTTTTTCATTGGAATATGAGTTTTCTCAAGGTCGTCATAATCCAGGTCGTATTCAGTAAGGTTTATAATTGATTTAATACCTTTTCCTTTAATCCACTCTACAGCTCTTCTTCCATAAGGTATTCCTGACGCGTAAAGGAGTTCATCAAAAAACGAAAAATTTGATGGTCTTCCCATTAAAAAGCTGAGCGTTATTCTGTAAAAATCTGATGCTTTTAGCTGTAAACGTCTAAAAAATCCCAGTTTAGCTTCTATGCACATTGGTTGTCTTTTCTCATTTATCTCCATACAATAAAAATCTTTTAAATGAATTTAAAAGCATTAAAATATTGCAGTATCTTGTTAACTCGATTTCTACAATATAATTTTACAAGAGATAAAAATCTGTATCACGAAAATGCATGACGATTTTTTCAGCGCATTTAAAATTTATATAAAAAATTTTAAAAAGCCCAGAATTTATTATAGTGTTAGGTGAATTTTGATGTTCGCACCATCTGCGGGATATGATAGGGCATTAACGATATTCTCACCTGATGGTAGGTTATATCAGGTTGAATATGCTATTGAAACAGTAAGAAGGGGCACGATTGCTGTGGGGATAAAAGTAGATAATGGAGTTGTGCTTGCTGTAGAAGAGAGGGTAAAAAAGCTTCAAAACCCAAGGTTAAGTCAAAAAATATTTCAGGTTGATGACCATATAATGATAGCGGCAGCCGGTTATGTGCCGGACGCTAGAGTTCTTGTAGATAACGCAAGGACTTTGGCTCAGAACAATAGGTTGATCTATGATGAACCGATTGAAGTAGAAACGGTAGCAAGGGCTTTGGGTGATTTAGCGCAGCAATACACACAGTATGCTGGGGTAAGGCCGTTCGGCGTTTCTCTTATAATTGCTGGCATCGATAAGGAATCTCCATCTCTTTACACTACAGACCCAAGCGGAACATATCTGGAATACGACGCAGTTGCTATAGGCGGTGGAAGCGATGCGGCAAATGAATACTTAGAACAGAGCTATAAAGAAGATTTGAGTCTGGATGACGCGATCGATTTGGCGTTGAAATGTATATTAAGGGTAAACGAAGGAAAAGTGGATCCAACTAACCTTAAAGTAGCCTATATAAACAAAGAAGAAAAAATAATGAAGATGCTTCCTGCCCAGGAGATATCAGAAAGGGTTTCTAAACTTTCTAAAGAATTTCAAAGTAAGTAAAAATGTCAACTAAAACTGTTGTTATAAAATATGTTAAAGGTTCAGAAAAGTTTGAAATTTTAGTATATGCAGACGCCGCATTTGATTATAGACAAAACAAGATTAAGGATCTTGACAAAGTCCTTGTTATAGATGAAGTCTTTACAGATTCATCTAAAGGACAGAGAGCTCCGAGGGACAAATTAAAAAAAGCATTTGGAACGGAAGACATAAGAGAAATAGAAAAAGAAATTCTGACAAAGGGCGAGCTTCCTCTCACTACTGATCAAAGAAGAAAGCTAATAGAAGATAAAAAGAAACAAATAATGACGATCATATCAAAAAGCTATGTCGATCCGAAGACGAATCTGCCTCACCCTGTAATAAGAATAGAAAAGGCTATGGAGATGGCTGGAATTTCTATCGATCCTATGAAGCCAGCCGAAGAACAGGCTAAACTGGTCGTTGAAAAGATAAGACCCTATATAGCGCTAAAAACAGGCAGCGTAACTTTGAGCTTTAAAATACCGGCTAAGTACTCATACCAGGTAATAAAGGTCCTTAAAGAGTATGGAGAGGTAAAGCAGGAAAACTGGGAAAGCGATGGAAGCTTAAGCGGATTGATAATCATACCTATAGCCACTCAGGCAGCTTTTCTTGACAGAATAGCTTCTTTAACTCACGGGGAAGGGTTGGTAAAGCTAATTGAGTAAGCTAGTTATACCGGGCGAAGTTGTTGCAAAGGGAAATTTTAGGTCTTGGAGCAATGTACTTAAAAAAGGTGAAGAGTACCTTTCAATATTTGTTGGCAGAGCAGAAGTGGGAGGAGGCAGGGTAAGAGTAGTCAGACTCTCTGGTCCCTATATACCTAAAGTAGGAGATTTTGTGATAGGTATGGTCACTGACGTACAACCGCTTGCGGCAACCATTGATATAAATTCTTACGTTAACGGTTATATCATGGCAAATGCGTTCTTCAAGAGAAGAATAGACCCTTCTAGGTTTGACCTTTCAAAAAAGGTTAATCTCGGGGATCTTATAGCTGCAAAGGTTCAGAGAATAGAAAGGGGAAAGGACGTTTACCTCCAACCAGATCAGAAGTGGAAGGTTGAAGGTGATGCAGTTTTTTACATTTCGCCTGCAAAAGCTCATTATATATACACAAGCAGGAGCAGGATACCGAGCAAAATAAAAGAGCTCACAGGCGCAGAAATTAGACTTGGCGCAAATGGCGTTGTAGTTGTAAAGGGGGAATTAAAGAAGATAGAAATGGTTAAAAGAGCCCTAGACGTGATAGAATCGAAGTACGATTTAAATGGTTTGTATAATGAAATAATAAGGGTGTTGAGTAAAGATGGAAAATCCACTGATAGTTAATGGTAAAAGGACTGACGGTAGAAGTCCTACAGAGCTCAGACCTCTGAAGATAGATGTGGGTATAATCAAGAACGCCGCAGGTTCATCGTACATAGAACACGGTAAGAACAAGATAATAGTAGCCATCTATGGTCCAAGAGATTCACACAGGTACGGCATGAACATTGAGAGAGCAACTCTGAGGTGCAGGTACCATATGTCACCATTTTCGACAGAGGAAAGGAAAAGCCCTCAGCCTTCAAGAAGAGAAATAGAAATATCAAAAGTGATCAGGGACGCATTAGAACCATCCCTTATACTTGAAAATTTCCCGAAGACGATGATCGATGTTTTTGTAGAAGTTCTTCAGAGCGATGGCGGAAGCAGGAGCGCCAGCATAACAGCCGCTTCAGTGGCTCTTGCTGATGCAGGTATACCGATGAAGGACTTGGTTGAGGCCGTTGCGGTTGGAAAGGTAGACGGTACGCTGGTGCTTGACCTTAATGATATAGAGGATAAGGAAGGCGAATCTGATATGCCTGTTGCTTTTATGCTTAACGAAAACAAAATAACTTTGTTGCAGATGGACGGAAAGATGACCGTTGAAGAATTCAAAGCTGGTTTGATGATGGCCATGGAAGCGGCTAAGAAGATAAAGGAGATACAAAAAGAAGCGTTAACAAAAAAGTATTCTAAAGGTGAGAGAAAAAATGATGCCTAGGAAAAACCTGCTAGTAAGCGCTGTAAGAAAAGAACAGATATTAAAATCATTAGCGCAGGGGAAGAGGGTCGATGGTAGGGGACTTCTTGATTATAGACCCCTTAATATAACGCCTAACGTCATAGAGAAGGCTGAAGGTTCAGCCCTTGTAAAGCTCGGAGACACGCACATAATAGCTGGTGTTAAGATAGGCGTTGGAACACCTTTCCCTGATACTCCTAATGAAGGCATTTTAATAGTAAACGCTGAGATACTTCCTACTGCAAGCGAGTATCAAGAACCCGGGCCGCCAGATGAAGATTCAATAGAGCTGGCTAGGGTCGTTGACAGAGGTATAAGGGAAAGCAAAATGATAGATTTTTCAAAGTTGGTCATAGAGCCGGGAAAACACGTATACACGGTTTATGTTGACATAAGCGTAATAGGAATGGACGGAAACCTTTTTGATGCTTCTTCTTATGCTGCAGTCGTAGCGCTCATGACAACAAAGTATTATCCCCTTATTAATCAAAATGGAAACCTTGTTAAGGGCTCAGAGAAGGTTTCTTTACCAATACAGGATTTGGGAATTTCTACTACCTTTGCAAAGATCGATAACTATATAATCGTGGACCCAACATGGGAAGAAGAAAGCATAATGGAGGCAAGGCTCACAATGGTTTACGATAAAAGCGGGAACATATGCGCTGTTCAAAAAGGAGGAAACGGAGGTTTGCTAATAGATGACGTTCTGAAGATAGTAGATTTAGCAAAGTCTAAATCTGAGGAGATGAGGAAGGTATTGGAGGGAGTGATATCAAATGCCTAACCTTGGCGTTAAATACGGTTTAACCCTGAGGAGGAGATATCTTTCAGTATGGAACAGGCTGAAGAAGAAAAGGGCTTGTCCTAAGTGCGGTTCTACCCATTTCAGGAGGCTTGTGATTGGAGTCTGGGAATGCGAAAAGTGCGGTTATAAAGTCGCAGGGGACGCCTACGACCTTGTCCAAGAATAAAAGGGTAAACGTCAAAATCTGCATAAAAGGGGACAAAAAATCTATAGAGTCTTTGAAAAAGGCAATCGATACATCAAAAATAGAAGATGATACGCTTGTTATTCTTTTCAACAGCGATGATATAGGGGATGTCAGAGCGTTCGTCAATTCGACCCTTAGAGTTATAAATGCGTCTGTAAATAGCTTAATGTAAATGAGCGAAAACGTACCCGCGTGGTTGCAGGAAGAGTTAGCAAGGTACGATCAGCTACAGCAAACCTTACAGGCAATTTTAGCGCAGAAACAGCAGGTAGATCTGGAAATAGCAGAGCTTGACAGAGCTTTAGAGGAACTTCAGAAACAGCCAGATGATGTGGAGGTTTATAAAGTCGCAGGGAGCATTATGATTAAGAGCAACAAAGGAGATCTTTTAAAAGAGCTTCAAGAAAAGAAAGAGCTTGCCAATACAAGGAGAACTGTCCTGAGCAAGCAGGAAGAAAAGGTAAGACAATCTTTGCAGGAAGTTCAGAACAAGCTGACACAAGCTTTAAGAGGAGGCTCAACCGGACAACAAGTTGCTACTTGATGGGCCGGTAGCTCAGCATGGTTAGAGCGTTCGGCTGATAACCGAAAGGTCGCCGGTTCAAATCCGGCCCGGCCCATCTCATAAAAATAAATGATTTTTATTTTATTTTAAAAAGTATTTATATATAGGGGTTTTAAATATATAATGAAATGCCTAAAACTATAGCGTCGATAAGTATTGAAAATGTAGTTACGTCTGCTTCTGTAAATCAATCAATAGACCTTATAACGATTACAAGGTTGTTTCCTGATGTAGAATACCATCCAGAACAGTTCCCTGGGCTTGTATTCAGACTAAAATCACCAAAAACAGCTACGCTCATATTCAGTTCAGGCAAAATGGTCTGCACTGGGGCTAAAAGCGAAGCGCAGGCGAGAAAGGCTGTTGAAACAGTGGTTCAAAAGCTCAGAAAGGCAGGCATTGATATAAAAAACGAACCAATAATAGAGATACAGAACATAGTAGCCTCTGCGTCTTTGGGCGGAAAGATAAACCTAGAAAAAGCGGCTGAAATATTAGAACATACGATGTATGAGCCAGAGCAGTTCCCTGGCTTGATTTATAGGATGGACGATCCTAAAACAGTCATTCTTCTATTTGCAAGCGGAAAATTAGTCTGCACGGGCGCCAAAAAAGAAGAGGAAGTTTACCGCGCGGTAGAAAAGTTGCATGAACTGCTTGAAGAAAAAGGACTGATGACTTACTGAGATTTTTAAATAAATTAATATAGCACTTTGTTTTCTTTTTGTGTTTGGTGAACATATTGGTATCCTTCCAGTCGCTCATCGGTGGCGGAGAAAAGGAGCTCCTTGAAGGAATTTGCAATTATTATGCTAAGCTTAAAGAAACGGTAGTTCTTTTTAAAGAATTTATGATCCACGCAAGCTCATTTGAAGATCTCCAAGCATACTATGATAAAATTAACAAAACAGAAACTGAAGCTGATGAAATGCATGAAAAGCTTGCCGAAACTATAGCTTCTGGAAGTTTCTTCTCTTACATAAGGGACGATTTTTTAGATTTGCTTGAAAAGATGGACTTTATGGCAGATTATTCAAAAGACGTGGCAAAGATGTTTAACGAATACAACGTTTCAAGGGATGCGTTAAATTTTCTGTTTAAGGAGACGCTTTTTAACGATTTCATTAATGCAATACTCGATACAGTAGATTCGTTCGGAACTGTTTTAACGATGTTAAAGAAATCTCCCCCTCGGGAGCTGCTACTCAAGATAAAAGACGTTGAAGCTAAAGAGGAAAAGGCAGACTTTGTCAAGGATAAAACTTTAATTGAGCTTCATAACAAAGGAAAACACCTTGACGTCCTTGACATAATAACCCTCAGAGAAGCAATAAACCTTATGGATAACATAGCAGACTCGGCGGAAGACAGTTCTGATATAATAATAAGGCTGATAGCCAAGGGATATAAATGAATTTAGTTGGAATTCTGAACTTAATTCTTCTGGTTTTGTTAATATACCTGTTCGGACTTAACAACGGAGCAGTTTTTGAAGGAGGTTTAGCTGGCAGTGCAGGGTTCAACTATAGCATTGCAGCGATAACTGTGGGCTTGGGCATATTCCTTGGGACTTTGCTGCAGGGCGAATACACGGCCAGCTATGCAAGAACTTTAGGCATTATGGGGCCAACTTACGGGCTCATACTTCTGATAGTCCAGATATTTCTGTTTTATGCATTTACAGTGGTAAAACTCCCTCTGAGTATAACTCAGTCTTTGGTTGGCGGTTGGCTTGCAATACTTATAGTTGAAGGTATAAAACACGTATCGGAGAACGTTAGCTGGCTTTTCCTTTGGTGGATTATATCACCTTTCATAGCTTTAGCTTTTTCAGCTGTACTTTACAAAGCGTTGAGGCGTTTGCTTTTCAGAGTAACGGTATCGACGCTAAGCACCATAATAAGGACGTCAGCTTTGATTACTGTCTTTTACACTTCTTTTGTCCTTGGAGCTAACAACGTTGGTTTCATAGCAGGCGCATATTCGTTATCATATTTAGAAATAGCCGTTTTGGCTGTTTTTGCTTCTCTTGGAGCTTTAAAAGCCGCAGGAATGTCTAAAGCTGTCGGAGAAGATCTTATAGTAGTAGGCCCTATAGGAATAATAAGCGCAGTCCTCGGGGGAGCAACAATATTGCTGGTTCTGACTTATCTCGGTTTGCCGGCCTCACTTACGACTGTTACGATGGGGGGCTTAATAGGAGTAGGTTTTTCTTCAAAACCAAGAATATTCAAGTCAGATTACCTTAGATGGGTAATCTTAAGCTGGATACTTGCTTTTCTTTTGGGTTTTGCAACAGTCTATATACTTTTAATAGTTTTAAAACCATTCATGATTTTTGCCTTAAGCTAGCAATATATTCCGATACGGCTTCCCAAAATTTGTCGCCTTTTCTGTGAACATTTTTAACGACAACGCCTTTCTCAAGTTTTTCCATATCACTTTTGTCGTAAAGTGAAATGCCTAAACACAATATTCGTCCTTCATTCGTAACCTTTACTATACCGTTCTTTTTCACATCGTCACCTATTTTAATAACACCGGGCCTCATGATAGACGCACCGTTTATTATGTGTTTTACAGCACCTTGATCCACAGATATTTCGGGTAAAAGCTCAGCCCTTTTGTCTGCTATAAAAGGCATTATCATGTTATCTGTTAAAATGAAGATGCCGTTCCCGATTAAAATTTTTGAGTTATCATCTATCACTATTATTTTTTCGGGTTCAAAATCAAACCCCATATATTTTGCTGCTTTACTGAGTTCTTTTGCTTCTTTTTTGCTTATGTACAGTATTTTCAAATCTTAAAGAAATTAAACTTTTTAATAAATAAATATTTTCTGGATAGATGGAAAATTAAGAATTATCATCTAATGACATTTTACTGAACTCTCAAATATCATTAAATATAAGTTGCATCATTAATTTATCAAAGTGATAAAAGGTACAGCGGACCTTCCTTTACACTGGGGTAAGGCCCCTGAATGGCTGTACAGGAAGATGGTTGTCTTAGCTGGTCAAATAGCTTACCTTATAGTGGAAGATAAGGGGAAGGACGAGTTTCTAAAAAAGATTTCAGACCCTTTTTGGTTTCAGGCATTTGGTTCGGTTCTAGGTTTTGACTGGCATAGCAGCGGCCTTACAACAGTTACAATGGCCGCTCTTAAAGAAGCTTTGAACAAAGTGGATGTAGGGATAAAGGTAGCCGGAGGTAAGGGTTCAGCAGAAAAAACCCCAGAAGAAATTTCAAAGATTGCTGATGCATTTAACTTAGACAGCCAAGCATTAGTTAAGTTCAGCAGGCTTTCCGCAAAAATAGACGGCGTAGCAGTTCAGGACGGTTATGCTATTTACCAGCACTGGTTTATAATTTCTGAGAACAAAAACTGGTCCGTTGTACAACAAGGTCTTAATGGAGAAAAAGGATACGCCAGAAGGTATCATATAAACGGGGATTATAGGAAAGACATGCTAAACGATCCGCATTCTGGAATAGCAGCTCTTGATCCTAACAGAACTGTACTCAATTTGGCTACGAAGGAGTCAGAAGAAAATAGGAAGGCAACCCTTGAAATGATTGCCGCCGGGAGAGGATTAGATAGCTATATTTATGGGACTAAAAATCTTCATTTAGAAAGGTATTTTGATAAGCGTTTGATGAAGATAATAAACAAAATCAATCCATCAACTTATGAGGAACTTTTACTTACAAAAGGGATGGGCGCTAAAGCCGTAAGAGCCCTCGCGCTGACTGCTTCTGTTATATACGGTGCTGAGCCTTCTTACAAGGATCCCGCGATTTTTTCCTTTGCTCACGGTGGAAAAGATGGAATACCATATCCCGTAGATCGAGCAATATATGAAAGCACAATAAAATATCTTCAGGAAATAATTGAGGGAATGGAAGCGGATAGCGAAGATAAAAAGAAGATGCTAAAAAAGCTCTCAACGAACAGCTGGTTGAATGGGGCTATAATCGACCTTAAGCTTTGAGTATTACTCAACCAGTCCTGCTTTTTATCTTCGTGTAAAGCGCATATGCTACAAAAAAAGAAAAACCATTTTGTATTACATTAAAAACCGCGGTGAGAACCATAACGCTTTCAATTGGATTCAAACCTAAGAAATCCCCAACATAACTCAAAAATCCCGGCATGTAAAACTCGATGAGCGCGTAATTTGCAAAGCCCATTACAAATATCCGCGAAAGCGTCGAAATAACAAAGGATCCAGCAAGCGATTTTTTAAATAAAGGGGCTGCGCCAAGTATGCTTGAAGCCACAGCCAAAAACTTGAAAGCGGGGCCTATGGGTACAAAGCTACCTATGCCAAGCAAAACTAGAGTTAAAAGAGCGGCGCCTAAAAGAGCAGACTTGGGTCCATTATAAAAAAGCAAAAAGAAAACAGGTATTTCTGCTATATCAAAAGTAAGGTATGAAAGGAGCGGGAAAGGAATCTTGATCGGTAAAGCTTCGAAGATTACAGCTGCGGCTGAAAACACAGCTGTTATCGCCAGTTCTTTTTTGTTCATCAAATAGAAGTTTTTACGTGTAAATTTAAATTTTTTGGTATAATACTAATATTTTAGTAAATAATGTTTAATTATTCCATTTTAATAAAAAATGAGTGTGGTAAATATATTAAAGCTCGAATTAAAGGGGTTTAAATCCTTTAGGGATCATGTTAGTTTAGAGTTTGCTAAAGGTTTTAACGCGATAACAGGCAAAAACGGAAGCGGCAAATCGAACATCTTGGATGCAATCAGGTTTACTCTAGGTTCTAATAGCCCCAAGTCGTTGAGGGAGAGCCGCATGAGCAGGCTCATAAACGAGGGTTCGAGGAATAAAGTAGCCAGGGTCAGCATAACGCTTTCTAACGAAAACGGAGCCATACCTGTTAACTCAGACAAAGTTACAATTACGAGAGAGCTTATGGAGGATGGGACTCAGAGGTATTTTCTAAATGGGAAGAGGTCTACTAAAAACGCTATAGAGGACGTTCTGGCAGCAGCAGGCATATCTGCAGACGGCCTTAACATAGTTCCGCAGGGGTCTCTTAACGCCATAGCTGAAATGTCCCCTTCAGATAGGATGCAGCTCCTGCAAGAAATAATAGGCATAAAAGTTTATGATGAAAAGAAAGCAGAAGCAATTCAGAGGTTAAAGGAAGCCGATGAACAGCTAGCTGTGACTTTTGCAAAAATGGACGAAAAACGGGAAGTCATGGTAAAGCTTGAAACCGAAATGAACGAATTTACAAGATTGAACCTTATAAACGAAGAAATCGAAAAGTACAAAAAAGCCAAGCTTTTAAAAAAGCTATCTGAAATATCTGAAGAAAAAGAAAACATCAGAAAGTCAATGGAAGAGGCTCAGAAAAGGGCAGAATCGCTTTCTAAAGAGCTCGACGAGCTTCTCAGGATGCTAGAAGGCGGAGAATCATCAAGAAAATTTTACGAAGACTACGCTAATACGAAAAGCAGATTAAACGCAATGGAATCTGAGCTTCATTATATAGAGTTGAACCTTAACTCTTATCTGGAAGAGATTGAAAAAGCTTCCAAAGCCTTATCGGATCTTAGAGAAATGATCAAAAACCTAGACCAGAATAAAGCAACTTTAGAGGATAAAATAGCAAGGACTCAGAACGAGCTTGAAAAATTAAATTCAGAACTTACCAAAACAAACGAAGAAATTTTCGAGCTGCAGAAAAGTAAAGAAAAGATGGCCTTATTGGCGCGCGAGAAAGAGAGCAATCAGAAAAGGCTGGCTTCTGCTCTTGAAAGGCTAGTAAACGCCAGGATAAGGATAGAAATGAACCTTACATACCTTAAAGAGATTCTTAACACAGAAGAACAAAGGCTGAAAAGTTACGAAGAGCTGATAAAGAAACACGAAGATCTTAAGAAAAAAATTAGCAGCTTGGGGTTTACTGAAAAACCAGAGAATATATCAGAATACGTTTCGAAATTGGAAGAGCTGAGGAAAAGAAGACAGGAAATAATACAGGAAATAGTAAACGCAAACGATGTCTTAGTGAAAGCTATAGGTTACGCAACGGCTCAAAAGATAATTAAAAAAATAAAAGAAGATAAAGACGAAGAAGATGAACTTTTAAAAGCTGGTCTTCTAGAAGGGTACTTGGGTAGATTAAGCGAATTAATAAAACCAAAGGAAGGCTATGAAAAAATAATAAACGCAGTTTTAGAATACCTGAAAGACCCTCTTATATTTTCTGCCTCAAACGAAAAAATCATGAGCTTTTTGAAAAGCAGCGCTAGAAAAAGGGCTGTTTTTCTAAATGAAATAGTAAAACGCGCGCCTTGCCAGAATTCTGTATTAAACTACGTTGAATATGCCGAGCGGCATAAGAATCTGGTCGAAAATCTTTTGGGAAGGATCTGTATCGACAAGGGGGAATGCTGTGAGGCGATTGTTCTTAAAGACGGAACTATAATAAGCAAGGGGGTTTATGAAATCGGACAGCTTGAGGCATTAAAGCTTGACGTTGTAGAGTTCACTAAAAAGCTTTCAAAAGTCAAGGAAAGCGCCGATAAACTTACCGAGGTCATTTCTAAGAGAACACAAATTATATCTGAAATATCGAACGAAATTTTAGAGCTGAAACAAAAATTAACGGTAGCTGACAGCAAATCATTGAATAATGAAATAGTAAAAGAACTAGAGAACTTGATAAATGGTGAAGAAGAGGCGCTGCAGAGATACATCCTTGAACTGGGAGAACTTAAACAAAAGTTAGAAAAAAACTCATTAGAAATTAGCAGGTATGAAGCGATCATTAATAGCATTAACGAAAAAATTGAGAACATAAAGAATAAGATAAAAAGCTCAGAACCGGTTGTTTTAAATGTCTCAGAAATTGAGGGGAGGCTAAACGAAAGCATTCAAAAGAAAGAAAGGATCGAATCTTTGATCTCAGAAAAGAAAGAATCTTTAAACGAATATTACCTAAGCCTGAACTCAGTAAAAGACAGGTTCAACGTTACCTCGCAAAGTATTATTGATTTAGAGAAAAAGATCGAGGAATATAAAAATAGAGCAGCTGAATTGAACGCCAAAAAGGATTCTCTTTACAAGGAGAAGAAAGATCTCGAATTTTACGTTAAAGATCTGGAGGCAAGGGTAAAAGTCATTTCGGAAAATGAAACTTCAAAAGAAGAGCTGTCAAAAGAAAAAGACAGGCTTCTTAAGGATATCAAGGACATGAACAGAAAAATTGAAAAGCTGAAGGTACAGCTTGAAAGCCTAGAATCTGAAGAAACGAGTGTTAAAAAAGAAATCGAAGCCATCAAGTATGAACCTTATGAACTTATGGGAGATTATGAGTCTTTATTATCTGAGCTCGAACAAGAACAGACAGAACTTGGAAACAGGGTAAACAAAATGGCAGAAAAGGATTATTCTGAATATTATAGGTCTTACAAAGAGGCCTCAAGTAGAAGGAACGAATTGGAGAAAGACAGAGATGCTATAATTAAGTTCATAGAAGATATAGATAGACAGAAAAAAGATACTTTCATAAAGGCTTTTGAAGAAATAGACAAAAAGGTTAGGGAAATATTTAGACAGATAGTTGACGGTAATGCGTGGTTAGAGCTTGAAAACCCCGATAATCCTTTTGAAGGCGGTGTGTTTTTAATAGGCCAGTTCGGCGATAAGCAGCCTAGAGAATCAGCATCCCTTAGTGGCGGAGAAAAAGCCGTTCTTTCTGTGGCTTTTCTTATGGCAATTCAGTCCTCTTATCCTTCTAATTTTTACATATTTGATGAAATCGATGCTAACCTTGATGCTGAAAGGGCAGAAAGGTTGGGAAACTTCTTAAAAAACTGGGCTCAAACCTCTCAGATAATCCTAATATCTTTAAAGGATACGATGATATCTAAGGCAGATAAAGTTTTTGGGGTTTACGAAAGAGAGGGCGTTAGCAAAGTTTTGCCGTTAGAAATGAGCAGGATTAGCAATGAGCAGCAATGATATAAGCGGTAACATAAAGATCCTTCTGAACCCGGATTTGGTTAAAAGGCTTAATCCTTGGGAACTCAAAGTTTATGTACTCCTGGAACTTTTCAAGAAATATATCGAAGAAACCAAATTAACTGATTTTAGATTGAGCGGAATAGCTGTTTCAACTTCAAGTCTCATATATGAAATGAAAGTCAAAAAATTATTTTATGAGCCAAAGAAGAGGGAACAGCAAAGAAATGAGATTTCTTTAAATGTGGACGTTAACTTACAGCCTTACATACCTCTAGAGATACCCGTTGCAGATCTGGATGAGCTTATTGAAGCTTTTAAAGAAATGATAAAGGAATTTTCAAACAGACAGGATTTGATACCAAAAGGCATAGAACCTTCTTCATTACCAGTAATTAATGAAACTCTAGTATTGGAGACATTAAAGAAATATGAAGACATCGTCATAGCTATATTAAAAGAAAAAGGTAAATCATCTCTGTATGAAATAATTAAAGGCGGAAATTCTTTAGAAATAATAAGGATGTTTTTGGCCATACTTTTGTTGCTTTCAGATGGAAAGATCGATATAGATGAAAATCTACAGATTTACGTTAAACAGCCAGTTGAATAATAGCGTACTAAGTTTTGATTATTGTAAATAACTTTATTATACCATTCTTTAGAGTATTATACATGAGTGAACTAAAAAAGGCCGAAGAGCCAAAAGTCGGTGAGGCGCTTTATCACATCCGAATAGGTAAAGGGCAAATACCAAGGTTTGTATTTTTGCCAGGAGACCCGGACAGGGTAAAGGTGTTTGCAAAAAGCTGGGATTCAAGCCAGCTGGTTGCTCAGGAAAGAGAATACCTAACTTATAAGGGAGTTTACAAAGGGGTTGAACTAGCATGCACTTCAACAGGCATAGGCTCGGGTGCGATAGCTATAGCTGTAGAAGAGCTTCTCAGAGTTGGAGCAGATACGTTGATAAGAACAGGAACAACAGGAGCCCTCTGGAAGGAGATAGGCATAGGCGATCTGATAATATCTGTAGGTGCGTTCAGAGCAGACGGGGCCACTAGAGCTTATGCTCCCATTGAATATCCGGCCGTTGCAAATTATGAAGTTGTAAATGCTCTCGTAGAGGCTGCAGAGAATGTAGGGGCAAATTACTGGCTCGGCATTACATATTCTACAGATAGCTTTTACCTTGGGCAGGGAAGACCGGGATTTGGAGGATTCACTAACGAATACTCTGAAAAGATTGTTGAAAGTCTAAAAAAGCTTAATGTTGTAAACATGGAAATGGAATCGTCAACCCTTTTTACTTTAGCATCTATCTATAAAGTGAGAGCGGGCTCAATATTTGCAGCCATCGCAAACAGAGAAACCGGGGAGTTTGTACCTAACGCTGGCGTCGAAACCATGGTGAAAGTTTCGAACGAAGCTGTAAAAATACTCAATGAGTGGGATCAAAAGAAAAAAGAAAAAGGTAAAAGGTACTTCTATCCTTCCCTTATAAAATAAACAATTGATTTTTTTAGAAATATTAAGGATAATCGCTTTAAATACGATCCCGGCGGGATTCGAACCCGCGACCTCCGGCTTAGAGGGCCGGCGCTCTG
>CAYFFZ010000004.1:0-33746 GCA_964342655.1 uncultured Nitrososphaerales archaeon | reverse complement strand
CTAATATTAGCTTTACCTTTTATTATTTATTTGGTTGTTTTTACCCTTTATCCAATAGTTTACTCAATAATTCTAAGTTTCTCAAAAGTAGGTCTTCTTTACAATTTTGCTGGCATGGTTGGAGTAGAAAATTACATGCTGCTTTTCAGTAATCCATTTTTTCTTAAAACACTCATTAACACTCTCATATTTGCTTTTTCAGTAACTGCGGCTGATATAGTGTTCTCCATATTATTAGCCTTATCTATAGAAAGAATAGCTAGGGGAAAATCGATCTTTACTACGCTTTTAACTTCACCTTTAATGCTCCCAGCAGTAGTCGTAGCAGTTGTTTGGGAGATAATAATGGATCCTTTTGTTGGGCCTCTTGATTATATTCTGAGGCTTCTTCATTTTCCAACCATAGGTTGGCTGGCCGATCCTCATGTTATGCTTCTTTCTTTGATAATAATAACGATATGGCAAACGACGCCTTTTGCTTTTTTGCTTGTGCTTGCTGGGGTTCAGGCAATACCTCCACAATTAAAAGAAGCAGCTATGGTTGACGGTCTTTCAACTTCAGATATGTTTACTCAGGTCACTCTACCATTAATATTGCCTTCTGTCGTTGTAGCTGTTCTTATGACGCTCATTACTGCTTTTAGAACTTTTGACGTAATATTTGTCATAGATTCAGGGGGTTTTAATCCAAGCAATGCCCTCTTAGTATATTATGCATACATTTATGCATTTGTCCCGGGTTATCAAGGTATAGCTATGGCTTCAGTGGTAATTTTAGCAGGGATATCTACCATTCTAGGCATACTTTTTATAAAAGCTATGGGGCTAGAAAGCAGGCTCGGGCTGGAAACAAAAAAGAAAGAAAGACATTTTAGGCTTAGGGTTTCATTTCCCTCATTTAACATTAGGCCAGAAATTTCCCTCGCTCTTGCTTATCTGATCCTTATTTTTAGCGCAACTTTTGCATTCTTTCCAATAATCTGGACTCTTTTAACGTCAATGCACTATTCTGGGATAGTTATGAGCATACTGCCTCATCACCCAATACAAGGTCTTATAAAGAACTTTTCTATGGCAATTTCACAGGGAGCTCCTTATCTCATAGTGAGCCTTGTAGTGGCACCTGTTGTAGCTGCCTTAACAATAATTTTAGCCGCACCAGCCGCTTATTCAATAGCTAGGTTTAAACTTGGCGGTACAAAGTTGCTCGCCTGGGCGCTTTACCTTTACACTGTTCCGTCGATGGTGTATCTTGTTCCGATATACACGCTAATAACAAAACTGGGACTCACGAACACTTGGTGGGCTTTGATGCTTATATATCCTATTTTCACGCTTCCCCTTTCAGTTTGGATACTAACAGGATTTTATAACGATGTTCCAAAAGAAATAGACGAATCAGCGCTGATAGACGGGAAATCACGCATAGATGCTTTTTTTGACATAATTTTGCCAATAATAAGGCCTGCACTTGCCGTAGCTGCATTTTTTGCGATACTTTCGAGTTATACGGAATTTATGTTTGCATTAACCTTAGGCAGAACGCCATACCTTTTCAACTTTCCTCCCACGGGTTCTGAAACAGCGACTGTTTTTGTAGCTTCTGCATTAGTTTATGGTTCTGGCGAGGTTGTAAACTATGGAATGTTGGCCGCAGCAGGATTACTAGTTTCGGTTCCTGTCATAATAATTTCAGCATTTTTACAAAAATATATAATTAAGGGGTTATGGGTTGGAGGGCTGAAGGGGTAGGATAAACAAGTTTTCCATCTTTAAAAACTAAAAACTTATCGATTTTTAATTTTACATCTTCTCCGACCTTTACTTTTATTTCTGGCGATGTTTTTATTTTGATCTCTTGGCTATCTGCAACTATTGTGACGATGCTTTCTGAACCCAGTGGTTCAATTACTAACACCTTGCCAGATAGCTGCCCGTCTTCTGCAATCTTTATGTTTTCAGGCCTTATACCGACTTTTACCTCCCCTTCAAAATCAACATAAGTTTTGAGCTCTCCGTTTAACAATTTGATTTTACCTTTTTCAGATCTTGCAGTGATCATGTTTATGGGCGGAGATCCTATAAAACCAGCAACGAACTCATTAGCCGGGTATTCATACAGATTTAACGGATTATCGTACTGCTGAACAAGGCCTTCGTGTATAACTGCAATCCTATCAGCCAAAGCCATAGCCTCAGACTGGTCATGGGTAACGTATATTGTAGTTATTTTCAGATCTTTCTGAAGCTTTTTTAAGAATGTTCTGGTTGTAATTCTTACCTTTGCATCTAGATTGCTCAAAGGCTCGTCTAACAGGAAAAGCTGAGGCCTCCTTACAAGTGCTCTTGCAAGGGCTACCCTTTGCTGCTGTCCACCACTTAGCTGTCTTGGGTATCTATCGAGTAAACCTTCAATTTCTAATAAACCAGCTACTTCTTTAACTTTATTTTCAATTTCATCCTTTTTCATTTTTCTCGTTTGCAAAGGTAAAGCTATGTTTTCAAAGACAGTTTTGTGAGGGTACAGCGCGTAATTCTGGAAAACCATCGCAACGTTCCTTTCACGCGGTGTAAGATCATCAACTATTTTATCACCTATTTTAACATGTCCTTTGTCCTGAACTTCAAGACCTGCTATTATTCTCAATAATGTTGTTTTACCTGATCCTGAAGGACCTAAAAGAACAACAAATTCGCCTTCTTCCACTCGAAGGTTTACACCTTTTAGTACCTGCACTTTACCAAAAGATTTCCAAATGTCAACCAGTTCTAAAGTCGGCATTATTGTGTAGATATAATTTATATCTCTTATAACTCTTACGGGTTAAAATCTTTAAAGATGTTTGAGCCCATGATTGTTAAAAATAGGAAAGCGTTTTTTAATATCAAATTAAAATTACAAAACGATGCCTAGAGAGAGCAAGGAAGACGACCTGATAAGCCTTGTTTACAAGATAGTTATTGAGAGTGGCGATAAGGGAATACTACAGAGCGAACTATGGAAAAAACTTAACCTGACCAGCAGGGACGGATCAAGGATAGCCACAAGATTAGAAAAGAGAAAGTTAATCAGAAGAGAGAAAGTTTTGGAAGATGGCAGGTGGACTTACAGGATCAAACCGCTTCTTATACCTTTGAGCGTTGAAAGCATAGCAGATGCACCATGCATTACATGCCCTCTATTTTCAAAATGCTATGACGAGGGCGAAGTTTCCCCTAGAACATGTACAAAATTAGAAAGATGGGTAATGTCTGAATACCAGCAGCATTTAGCTTCGGTGAGAAAAAATGAGACCTGAAGAGGCAAAGAGAGATCATTACAGAAAGATGGCAAAAAGGGCCGGTTATGTTAGCAGAGCGGCCTTTAAAATAAAAGAGATAGATAAAAAATACGGTATATTTAAAACGGGCCAAAGGATTCTTGACCTAGGGGCTTCTCCTGGCGGATGGTCCCAGATGGCATCTAAGGCCGTTGGTCCAGAAGGGGAAATTTATGCAATAGATAGAAGGCCTCTCAAGATTGAATCAGAAAACGTAAAATTTATGCAAATGGATATACTCAAAGATAAAATAGCCATGAGCGGTTTTGATGTTGTAATGGCAGACTTGGCTCCAAACGTCTCTGGCGTGTGGGAGCACGATCAGTACGTACAGATACAGCTAGCTCAAAGAGCTTTGGAAATAGCAGAGTCATCTCTAAGAAGAGGAGGAAATTTTGTTTGTAAGCTTTTTGATGGCGAGGGGGTAAATGAGATAGTTAACAGGGCAAGAAGAGAGTTCAGCTTTGTAAAGTTGACAAAACCGAAGGCCAGCAGAAAAGAAAGCAGCGAGCTTTACTTAGTTTGTAAAAATTATTTAAGGGAGAACGTCTAGGTATATGGTTATATGGATGAATATGAATTTGCAAAGAAGAAATACGATGAAGTATTTAATCTGCTAGAAGAGCATCATAGATGGTTCTCTGAAGCATTAACGCTTATAGCTTCTGAAAACGTCCCAAGCGAAGCTGTCAAAGAGGCTATAATAACTGATTTTATGTCAAGATACGCAGAGGGCTGGCCAGGAGATAGAGTTTATGCTGGTTGCAAATATATAGATCAGGTTGAGCTTACAGCGATTGAGCTCGGAAAAAAGCTTTTCAATGCAGAACACGTGGATGTAAGGCCTATAGCAGGCGTTACTGCAAACCTTGCAGTTTATACAGCCTTTACTGAACCCGGAGACACTATAATATCTCTGGCAATTCCTAACGGGGGACATATAACTTACGGTAAAAAGGAGCTAGGCGGCACTGCTGGAGCTGTAAGAGGGTTAAACGTTGAAAACTTTCCTTTCGATTCAGAAGAAATGAACATAGATGTAGATAAGACAAAAAGCACGATTGAAAAGATGAAAAAAGATGGTAAAAAACCAAAAATGGTCGTTTTTGGAGGGTCGCTTTTCTTGTTTCCCCACCCATTAAAAGAACTTGCGCCTTACTTAAAGGCCGAAAACATATCAATAATGTATGATGGGGCTCACGTTCTAGGGCTTATAGCTGGAGGAGAATTCCAGAAACCTTTAGAAGAAGGCGCAGACGTTATGACAGGCAGTACTCACAAAACTCTTCCCGGGCCTCAGGGAGGGGTTATAGTAAGCTTTGATAAATATTCAGAAAAACTAAAGAGCGCCGTGTTTCCGAGCAATGTTTCAAACCATCATCTTCATCACGTTGCTGGAAAAGCGGTAGCTTTTGCTGAAATGCTGGCTTTTGGTAAACAGTACGCAAAAGAAATTATAAGAAACGCGCAAAAATTAGCTAATTCTCTTGCAGATAAAGGCTTCAAAGTATTAGGCGAGAAGAACGGATATACAAAATCGCATCAGGTTGTTATAGACGTATGGGACTTAGGAGGTGGAGGTGTTGTTGAAAAAGAGCTAGAGGAAGCTAACATAATAGTTAACAGGAACCTGATTCCGGGTGACATTAAATCCGGAAAGCATTTTAAAAACCCAAGCGGGATAAGGATGGGCGTTCAAGAAATCACAAGACTGGGAATGGGTCCTTCTGAAATGAACGAAATAGCGGATTTACTTTACCGGACTTTGATAAAGAAGGAAGATAAAGATTCCGTCAAGAAAAAGGTAAAACAGCTCAAATCGCAGTTTTCAAAGGTAAAATATGCATTTGAAAGTAAAAGAGATGCATACGAATATATTAAAATAAGGTTAAAATAAAAAGCAATGCAAGGTAATAGCAATGATGATCTAGGCTGAGCTCTGAGGTTTCTATGAAGAGAAAGCCCGCGACTGATTTTTATTTAAATTTGAAACGCTATAAAAATAGAAATTGTAGCGCTGTGAACTTTTAAGAAAAGGTTATCATTATTTTATTTAATTAGTATTAGACTTGAGCGCATTAAACCCGTGGGGAGATTTTGGTATAAAGGACTACACTAAGTTAATTCAAGACTTTGGGATAACGCCCCTTAACGAGACTTTCGTAGACCTTAACGATAATAAATATTATAGAAGAGGCATGTTAGTTGGGCACAGAGATTTGGACAAATTTCTTTCTGAAGCTAAATCAGGAAAAGCAGTAGCAATACTTTCAGGCATAAAACCAAGCGGAATATTTCACATTGGAAGTATGATAACCGCTGAGCAGATGATATATTTTCAAAGAAAGTATTCAAACGCATTTCTCTTTTATTCGATAGCAGATCTAGAAGCTTATGTTGACAACGGGCAGAGCTTGGATAAGAGCGATGAGATTGCCATATTTAACGTTGCGGATATGATAGCTCTAGGGATGAATCCGGAAAGGGCAGTTACATACAAACAATCTTCAGCGCTTGCCGTTTCCGATCTTGCGTTTATATTTTCAGACGATGTAACGTTCAACATGTTAGTTGACATATATGGTGAAAGGAAAATTTCTCTCTATTTTGCAGCGTTAGTCCAGGCAGGTGACATATTTTTACCGGAAACCAAACCCTTTAACGGACCCAAGCCAGTTCTTGTTCCTGTAGGTGCGGATCAGGATCCACATTTGAGGCTTGCCAGGGATCTTGCTGCGAAACACAAAGAAGATCTACAACTTATACCGCCTTCGGCAATATACCACAAACTTGTTAGATCTCTTACAGGGGAAGACAAAATGTCTAAAAGAACGCCTCAATCTATGATAACGCTTTCTGATAAAAAAGAAGAATTAAAACAAAAAATAATGAACGCCTTTACTGGAGGACGGGCAACAATTAAAGAGCAAAAGGAACTTGGAGGGGAACCTGAAAAATGTCCTGTCTTTGACCTTTATATTTACTTTGCAAAGGACGACAAGCAAATAAAAAATGTCTATGATGAGTGCAAAAACGGTGTAAGAATATGCGGAGGGTGCAAAAGCGAAGCATATGGGCTAGTAAGCGATTTTATAGAAGACCATCAAGCTAAAAGGAGCGCGGCCATAAATGAAGCAAAGGCCCTGCTAAAGAATGGCGATTCTTTGGTTTTAAAAAGACCCGTATAAATTTTTAATGTTTTAAGAAATCAAGCATGCTTATAAAAAAGGGATTTATATCTATATCATGTATTACTATGAAAATTTCACAAAAGCCATTCTCATAATTACTGTTCAGTTTCATAAAGCGCACATAAATCATAAAAAGCATTATAAAATGCTCTCCTAAGACCGAATCTTAAATTCTTTATCTGTAAAATCTTTTACATTTTTTGAAGAAGTCATTTACTATGTAAACTGGTAATTTTCAAAACCAGAAAATAATGCGATTTACTAAATATATAACGCGGGTGCTATGAGCTAAATATAGATAGCTGTTCTGTAAAGATAAAACCTAACCTTTATATTGTCGCAGTGAAAGATCTTAGAAAGATGGGTCAAGTAGCTTTACATCCACTGGAAAAAAAGTTTCTTAAATCTTTACTAAAACTAGGGGAAGGTAGGTTAGAAGAAATAGCACAAGACGCTGGGCTCTCGATTGATCAGGCAAGAAGGGTCGTAGAGTGGCTTAAAGAAAAAAAGCTAGTTGAAACAAAAGTGGACGAAAAACAAATCATAGAACTTGACGAAAATGGGAAAAAAGCTATTAACGAAGGGGCACCCGAAATAAAGCTAGTAAACGAAGCCGTAAAAAAAGGGGAGCTAGAGATTAACGAGGCAAAAAGGCTTCTTGGTGACGAAGCTGGAGTTGCGCTTGGGATAGCAATTAAAAAGGGTTTGGTAAAAATCTCACAGAATCTAATACTTCCAGCGTCAGACAAACAATTAAATACAACAGACGTATACAAGGTTTTGAAAAAAATTTCCAGTGGACCTGTTTTTATAGAAGATTTAAACGATGAAGAGATGGCAGAACTAGAAGACCTTAAAAAAAGGCCAAGGTTCATTAAGATATCAAAAGTAAAGGAAACCAGAGTTAAAGTAGCTGAAGGCGCAAAAATAGACCCCAAAACTCTTGAAAGCGAAGAAACTACACTATTAACTTCAAGTATTTTGGCCAGCGGTAAGTGGCAGGAATTAAAGTTTTCTGAAATAGATCTTTCGCAGCCAGTACCTGCAGCATTTCCTGCTAGGTTTCACCCTTTGTCTGAACTCATAAGCCTTATCAAAGAAATAATGGAAAGCCTTGGTTTTACGGAGATCGAAGGCCCCGTTATAAGGTCTTCTTTCTGGAATTTTGACGTACTTTTTACTCCCCAAGATCATCCAGCGAGGGATATGCATGATACTTTCTATTTAAAAGACCTTACTATAGAGGAGAAAGATACTGATATTGTAAATAATGTCAAGAGCGTTCATGAAAACGGATGGATCACAGGTTCAACCGGGTGGGGGTATGTCTGGGATCAAAAAGCAGCCTGGAGAGCTCTTCTGAGAACTCATACAACTACAATCACTTCAGAAGCTATTTATAGAGGCATGAGGGGTAGAATATTTACAGTAGGCAGAGTTTTTAGAAACGAAAAGCCAGATTTTAAGCATCTGGTTGAGCTTCATCAGCTTGATGCTATAGTTATTGAAGAAGGAGCTAGCATAAGAAGGCTTATGGGCTTCCTTACAGCTTTCTATAAAAAGCTTGGTTTTGAAAAAGTAAAGTTCTGGCCCACATTCTTTCCTTATACTGAACCCTCTATGCAGTCCATGATTTATTCTGAAAAGCTTAAGGATTGGATTGAGTTATGCGGCATGGGGATTTTCAGACCTGAAGTCACAAAACCTTTAGGGTACGACGGCCCTGTTTTAGCGTGGGGCATGGGTTTAGAAAGGCTCGCCATGCTAATTTATGATGTTGAAAACATTAGGGAGTTTTATGAAAACAGGTTAAGTTTCTTGAGAAGCTACAAAAGTATAAATCTTAAGCTTAAAGGGCCTCTTGTATAAACGCTAGATTTTTTAATAAAAAGCACAAACCTCCAAAATTATAGGCGCCCTAATTTATACGCCTCTTAGCGTACACGCTCCAATGAATAAAACCTTGCGGGCTTCACGTTGCCTATGTAAAATCTGAATGCATCATTTTTATATCGGTTTCGCTTATGTTCTCTTTTTCTGCTACATAATGAATGAAGCTTTCTAAGAAAAATAAAGTTCTTAGCTCAAAAGCTGAATATTTGGGGTCTTGAGGAAAGTAGCTGCTTCTGAGACCTTTCAGCTTAAAGATCTGTCTACCAGGTATAACTAACGTGAGATCCGAAATCTTTGCAAGCCTTGACTCCTGAAAAGACGTAATGGTAGCTACTTTTGCACCTTTTGTTTTAGCTTTTTCAGCTAGTGTAGCAAAAAACTCTGATGCTGAACCTGAAATTATAAGCACCAAATCATCGCGCCTTACGGCAACACTTCCTTTATCAAGCCAAAAGTTAACCAGTCTCTCCGTATCTCCTTTTGAAAGGTGTCTAAGCCTTGTAGAAAAGAATCTGCCAACTATGCCGCTCAGCCCTTCTCCTAAAACAGTTGTCTTTTGTTTAGCGTATGCTGAAGCTTTTGGTAAAATTTCATAAAGTTTTTCATAATATTCAGATGGCGGCTCAAATTCTTTTATTATAGCTATAAGTTTCCTGTATGATTCGGTCAGCTCTTCCCCCCTGATGTATGATACGAGAGAAAGAAGAAATAAAAGAGCTCTAAGCTCGAAAAGAGTGCCCAAAGGCGTTAGAGGTGCCGTGGGTGTTCCTAAAAGATTGTTTATGAAATAATCAGAGTCTTTCCATTTTCTAGCGCCCGGGATCAAGATAACTTTGTCTGAAATAAGTGCAAGAGGGCTGTTTGGGTCGCTGGTTAACGAAATTGTGAAAGAGCCTCCATCTTTTGCTACTTTAGCAACTTCGAGCGTGTATTGCGTTGATCCGCTTCCTGAGATGGCTATCAATAAATCGCAGGGCCCAAATATGTACGGTACATCATTTGGGCCGAACGTCTGATCGACACCTATGTTTCTTAAAAACTTTGAAAAAGCATCAGCTATATCTCCCGATCTTCCCGTTCCAAAAATTATGACCCGTTTTGAGTTGGTTATCCTTCCCAATATCCAGCCTATATCGTCTTTTGGTTCATACTGAGACACTGCATCTATTAATCTATTATAGCTCACAGCATATCTTCGTTTGTCATGGATATAAAATTATAAAGAGGCCATTTTGCTTAACTGTATTTATTTGAAATCGTTCATAAATTATTTTTGGAAAATTAAAAACAGGCTTTTGATAAAATCATCTTACAAAAGTAGAATACATCTTTCTCCAGACAAAAACGTCAAGATGTAACTGGTCTATACCGGATTTTTCAGAAACATTTTTCCAAGCTTTGAGCGCACAGGCTGTATTTTTTTGTTCGTTTATTAAACCCAGACTTTTTGAGACTTTTAATACCCTGTTATCAAGGGGCATGGGTATTTTTTTGGGAACGGTTTCATGAACACCTTCAGTAATCAAACCGTAATGAAACATTTTACAAGCAAAAGAAACCGTCTTCTGATAAGAAGCTCCGTATATTCCTAAAAGCGTCTCATAGAGTTTACCAAGGTCTTTTTTATAATCTTCAAGTTCTGATGTAAGCATCGCATCCATTTCCTTTAAACTGCGTAATCTTTTGAGTTTAGCATTTCTGGCCAACTCTCTGTTTTTAATTAAAAACTCTTCAACACTTTTATAGGGATCTGAAGCATCAATATCAAAACCTGACAAGCTGTTCCAGTAACTTTCGCCGTTAGTTTTAAGGCGATAAGCTACTAGGCTCGCCGCAATTATAAACTTATAAAAGCAGTTTTCATTGCATTTTTGCCTTATCTTTTTTAAAGCTTCTAACTGGGGATCGCTTAGCTCAAGCCTGTAATAACAATCAAAATCAATGGATTTAAAAAAACGGGAGATGAGGTCTATCTTCTCGCTGTCAATCTTACACTTTTCCATTTTAGTATGTGGGATAAACTTTAAGCAGCATGCCTTCAACTAGTACAGGTAATTTTCTTTCAGCTATTGTTATTGCATCCGATAACTTAGAACTTCTTTCAGCATATATTTCTAAAAGCGGATCGTTTTTGCTTACTTTGTACCCTTGTTTTTGATAAAGAACCACACCTGCGCCTTTGTCTAGTGGGGCGCCTGCGGCTCTTGAAATTTCAACTATGGCTTCATTATCTACAGCTGTTACATATCCGTCAGTTTCAGCCTTGATTAAATGTCTATAACTTCCAACAGGCAGGTCGTCAGGTTTAACGTTAGGATTACCACCTTGGGCTTCAATTATTTCCTTCATCTTTTGATAGGTCTTTCCTTTCATTATCATGTCCATCGCTGCTTCATATCCCTGTCCCCTTTGAACAATGCCGGTAGCTTCTAGCAGTATTCCAGCTAAAGACGCCGACTTCGATAGCAAGCTCATGCTTGCCTGAGATGGATTTATCAATGCCGAAAGAGCTTCTCTGGCTTCAAGCGCAGGCCCAACAGCCCTTCCGATTGGTTGGCCTCCATATGTTATTCCAGACCGCACATTTGCTCCGAGACTTTTTCCGAGCTCATAGAAATCTTTTGCGAGCTTCTCAGCTTCAGAAACATCGTTTAGCTTTGTGCCCTTTCCAACTGGTAAATCGAGGGCAATTACTTTTGCACCAACAGCGAGCTTTTTTGCAAGCACACTTGCCATCATCAGTCCACGCGGATTTATCCTTAGCGGGTTTTCAATCTTTATCAAATGGTCATCAGCAGGCGCAAGGTTAAGCGTGCCACCCCAAACTATACATCCATGCGTTTTCGTTACTATTGATCTTATTTCGTTAAGGTTAAACTTGACGTTTGCAAGCACCGACATTGTATCGGCTGTACCAGAGGGGCTTGTTATTGCGCTGCTGCTAGTTTTTGGAATATAGAGGTCTGTAAGCGCTATAGTAGGCACGATAAGCAAAGTCACCTTATTACCAGGAACGCCTCCTATAGAATGTTTGTCTACTGTAAATCCAGGGAGTTCTAACTTCTCTCCGCTTTCAACCATAGCTAACGTAAGATTCTTTATCTCTTCTAGATCGAGCCCTACGTAGTTTATCGCAAATATAAACTCCGCTATTTCAAGATCGCTTAGCTCGTTATCTACAACGTCCTTTATGATTTCTTTTATTTCGTTTTCAGAGAGCTTTTCTCCTTTAACTTTTTTTCTTATGTATTCAACAGCAAGTGGGGTTTTTTCGTACTGCACGTTAATAATGTCTCCATCTTTTACTTCAAGGACCTCAGAAAGATCTTCGTATATGCCTATTATCCCCTGCGGGACAAGGCTCTTTGTAGTTTCTACTATGCATGTAGAAGATTTTGAATCAGATGTAACCTTTACTCTATCGTTAAGTTCTATACCTATCTTCTGCGCGTCCTCTTCGTTGATTATTACAGATCTTTTTCCGGCTCTTACATCTATTATCTTTGCTTTAAGTTCCACGTTAAGAAGCAATAACGGATATAGTATTAAAACTTTAATGTTAAACCATCTAGTGTTATGTTATGCTGTTTGAAGACGCCCTCAAAATAAGAAGAGAAAGCGGTATTGATCCTTCTGACAACATTGAAATAAAAGAAAAGTTTAATTCCGTTAACGAACCAAAGTTTACAAAAAATGAATTTTTAAACTATAATGAGTTAAGAGAATTCGTTGTTAAACAGATAAGCGAATCTTATGGAGGCTACCCTTCTACTTATCAAGATCCGATCAAGGGGACTAAGATAAACTCGATATTTTCAGATTACTTTGGCCAGTGGGAGTTCGCGTTCATAGATTTTATTAAAAACTTAAAGAATCCAAAAATAAACCCTCCAAAAGGCAAAGGATATATTACTTTTGATATAACAAACAGGTTCATACTAAGGTTTGTAGACAGCAAAGCACCCATCGCTATTGCAAGCGATAAAATGGCTGACATCATGAACTTAAAGATGAACTCTCTACCTATAAAAATAGGAAATTCTTTTTACAGACTCTATTTCTCTGAAGAAGTTAAAGCGCCTCTTTTTTTTGACGGCGTTAAAGCGTCAAACGAACAAAAAGGCAAGCTTGTGAGTTTCGGCGAACTGCTTCTTCCATTAACAGCTTGTGATGACCTTTTTTTGCACAGATGCGATAAAGCAGTAAAGAATTTTAATGATGCATTAGAAGAAGCTAGAAACACGGGACGATTAAACCCTTACTTTTCTTTTCCAAGGTCTATCTTTAAACTGAAGCTCGTAGATGATAAGAGAATACAGTTAAACCAGGCATCCCTTCAGACGTTGATCGAATCGCACGTGCCGTTCGTTATAGAAAAAGATGCTATAGAACTGACGAACCCTGATGATGAAAGGACTAAAGCTATTCTTTATATACTTAAAAACGGTCTTGGCGGAATAAACATCTTTGAACCTTACAGGGGGACCCTTAAAGCATTCATTAGAGTTGATAAAGAGCTTCACGAACTTAACAAGTATGATGGTCTTCTTGCTTCAAAAGGTTTAGGTCTAAACTCAGGTTTAAGGTTAAGATTCTGCGAAAAGTGTAACAGAACCACGCCTTTCAGAAAGTGCGAGCGGTGTGGCTCTAAGACTCTTGAAATATATTATTGCAAAAGGTGCGGCATATACACAAAGGAGAAAACGTGCCCAAAGTGCGGTTCAAAGACAACAGAGCCTCATATTACTGAGATTGATATAAAAGAAAGCTTGAATTATGCAGCCAGCAGGCTTAACATAACGAACTTAAGGGAACCAAAGCTTCCTAGAACATTGTTAAGCGAACCTGAACTGCCGGATAAATTGCTTTTAAGACAGAAAAACTCATTGCTGACAAGCTCATTAGGAATGATCTTAACCCCCATCAAGTTACAGGCTGGAAACGTTAACGCGAACGAAATTGAGATGCCAGCAAAGTACGAATCGCTAATTAAAGAAATTAAATCTTTTATTAATGAAGAATTAACTAATGTTTATGATCAATACACGGATTATGATAAGATAGGTTCAAACCTTATTATTTTTAACAAGCCTCTTAATGCAGGGGTAGAGCTTAAAATAAAGGGCTACAGGCAGGGAAATGAAGCTATAGTAAACCCTAAAATAATGGAATTCGCGGGTTTAGGGGTACTTGACAATCAGGCTTATTTCGGTTTAAGCGAAGATGTAGCCTTAAACTGTACATGCCAAAAAAATAAAGGGATCGTTATCTACAGGTCGTCAGAAAGTGCCGATCTATTCCCAATTAAAATAGACTATATGAGGACACCTATATACCAGCAAAACCTGACTGAGATCATAAAAGGCATCATAAATTTGCTTTCGAATACGTATCCTGACTCTGCAAACGAGAAGGATTCAGTGCATCTGATAAAGAAGGTTGAAGATATGTTCGTAAGACAGTCATACATTTGCGAAAAATGCGGTAAAAGGCTTAGGGTGCCTCCGTTAAACATGAGATGCCCGAAATGCGGTTCGAAACTCAGACCTAGGTTCACATCATCTGATTTAAACAATTTTATACTGCAGCTTAATCAGCTTTCAGAAGATTTTCAGGGTTCTCAGTATAAAGAAATCATAGACATTTATGTAAATAGCATAAAAAGCATCTTCAGGGCTTCAAGCCAGATGAGTCTTGGGGACTTTTGGTAGGACCTAATGTAAAAAGGTCTATCGTTATTTTTCGTGATTTTATATACGGCTTTCCATTCCTGTTTATAATGTTAGCTTTTCCATGCGCTGCTACTGAGTAAACTTTCTTTTCTCCTTCGTACACGTCCATATTAATTATGAAATTTCCTGTTTTCATATCAAGAATTTTTTCTTTTTGTACCATTCTGAGGTTATCTTTGTTTATTCCTTCACTAACGATTAGATCATAAAGCTCTTTCTTTAACCTGTTCTCAAAAGAAGTATTTTTCTTTGACTTAAAGAATCCATATATTTCTTGCTCTATCGTGATTACTTTTAGATCTATCGGTTTTTCAAGTTCTAGGTCTTTGTTTTCCATTTAAAACTTAAAATAATCACTAATAATTATAAATGTATCCTTAAAACAAAAAGCCATCAGAAAAATTATTAAATGATTTTATATAAACAATTGTTATTGAAAACTGTAAATACATACTTTTTTGGCATATTTCCGAGGTCAGAAAAACTGATAGATATTACGCGTACAAAGCAAAATTATCATGAAGATCTTTTAGAAGAATCAGCAAAAATAGTTGAATACCAAAAATCCAAAGGTTTCAAAATCATAAGCGATCCGCAAATTACATGGGAAGACATGTTTAGGCCTTTAGCCTTGTCAGCGAATGGTATAAGCGTTAACGGCCTTAACAGATACTTTGAAACAAACACATTTTACAAAGTGCCAGTTATTGTCTCAAAACCTACGATTAAGCAAGGCTCATTAAAAAAATACCTTACGGCTGGAGCATCCTTGGTATCTTTTCCTGATCCTTTTACATTTTCTTGTTTAAGTAAAGACGAATTCTATGGAGATAAAAAAGCATTAATCAGAGGGTTAGGAGATCTTATAGCGTCGTTTGCTGCAGAAGTCAGTAAAGAAGGTTATAGGTATTTGGTATTAAAGGCTCCATCGTACGGTAATTGTGAATTCAAAGGTTATGAAGAGAGCATAAAAGAAGCGTTATCGGACATCAAAAACGCTTTTAAAGGGAAAGTTATAGCTCACGTATATTTTTACAGGAATATGGAATCGTTAAACTTTTTAGCGTCTTCTCAAGTGGACGGGTTAGGTGTTGATATGTATTCTTTTCAAGCAGATGATCTGAAAAAGTTAGAAAACAAAGGAAAAGATCTTGCATTAGGCCTCATAAACGGTCTTAACACAAAAATGGAAACAAAGGATGGCGTCATTAATGTCGTTAAAAAAATAAACGCTAATCATGAGTTGTATGTAACAAACAACGTTGACTTTGAATTTTTACCACAGAAGTTTGCCTTAAAGAAGGTTGACTTGCTTTCAGAAATAGCAGGTGATGTTTCATGAGCATTTTTAAAACGCAAGAAATAGGTAGCTTAAAAAAGCCAAGCTGGCTTTTGGAATTTTTAAGATCAGACTATTCTGAAGAAGACAAAAAGGCAGCTCTTGACGATGCTTCATTTGTAAATTTAAAAATGCTTGAACATATAGGGCTGGACTTTGTTTATGATGGAGAAGCTAGAAGAGTTGAAATGTACGAGCTTCCTGCAAAGTTTATACACGGTTTTGAATTTGTAGGAAGAGTTAGATCGTGGGACAACAAATACTACAAAAAAGCCAGGGTCATTGACAAAGTATCGTTCATAAAAAACTATCATCTTGAAGAGTTTATTTTTGTAAAAGAACATGCTTCAAAGACACCTAAGATACCGGTTACAGGCGCATACACGCTAATGGACTGGTCTTATAATGAATACTACGATTCAAGGGAAGAGCTAGCACTGGATCTGGCAAAAAACATAATCAACAGAATATTGAAAGAGCTAGAAGGTGTTGGTATGCAGGTGGTGCAGATAGATGAACCCGCCGCTACTACGCATCCATCAGAGATGAACATGTTTGCCGAAGTATTTAATGAACAGGTTAAAGGGATAAACGCTAAGATCAACACCCATATATGTTACAGCGGTGATGAATATGCGAGCCTTATGCCCGTAATTCCTGATCTGAAGGCAAAACACTTTGCGCTTGAATTCGCAAACAGGGATTTAAATAATATTGGGGTTGATGATGCTTCTAGACCTGGCTATAGAGCCCTCAAGGTTTTTAAGGAATATGCTAGCGACAGAGAGATAGGGCTGGGCGTTCTCGACGTTCACTCTGACTTTATAGAACCCCCAGAACTTATAAGGGACAGAATCCTATATGCTGTTAAGATATTGGGCGATCCATCAAAGGTTTACGTTAATCCTGATTGCGGTCTGAGGACAAGAAAAAGGGAAATAGCTTTTGCTAAATTAAACAACATGGTCAAAGGGGTAAAACTTGCTGAAGCCGCGCTAAGATGAAAGTAACTTTCATACTTGCAGAAACAGCGCTTGAAACTTTACCGGTCAGTCTTCAAAAAGACCCGAGAGTCGTAAATTCATGTAAAAAGTTAGGTAAAAAACCTGAAAACTGTCTCTTAGATAAATCTCTTCACTACTGGGCTATGGATAGGTTAAAGGATCGGGAAAAAAGAGGAAGACCGGATATAGCTTATAGGGTGATCCAGGACGTGGCATCTTCGCCGCTTTATAAAAAAGGCATGATGGATTTTTTTGTTCACACTTACAACGACTACATAATTCAGTTCGGAGAAAACGTTAGACCACCCCATGCTTATTTCAGGTTTGAGGGCTTGATGCTTGACCTGTTCGAAAAAAAGGTCATAAAAGATCAAAATGACAAAGTTTTGCTTCAAGTAAAACGCGGGAAAGTAAAAGACATTATAAATGAAATAGGCATAAGTTCAGCTGTAGGTTTTGACGTTGACGGTGAAAAGGTTACTTATGACCAAGCAGCAGCTCAGATAGTTACGTACGGGGCTTTTGTTATAGGGGGTTTTCCCACAGGCAACTTTTCGGAAGAAACGTCTTCAATTTTCTCTAAAAAACTTTCGCTATCGCAAGAAACTATCGAAACGGATACAGTTGCTTGCAGGTTAATATACGAGCTTGAAAGGATCCTCCTGTTTACAAAATAAACAAAAGTTTGGGAAAGTTTTCGGTAAAGTTTTTAAATGGTATAACTTATAATACCATAGTTAGGTGGTGTAACAATGTCTACTGTTCAAACTCCTTATGGTCCAATCTTGGTTCTGAAAGAAGGAACAACAGAAACTAAAGGTTATGATGCTATAAGAAACAACATAGAAGCGGCGTTAGTAATAACAGAGATAATAAAGACCTCCTTAGGCCCGAGAGGAATGGATAAGATGCTCGTTGACACGCTTGGAGATGTAACAATAACCAACGATGGAGCTACAATGCTTAAACAGCTAGATGTCCAGCACCCTGCAGCTAAAATTTTAGTGGAGATAGCGAAGGCTACCGATGCTGAAGTTGGAGACGGTACTACTTCAGCTGTAGTGCTAGCTGGTAGGCTTCTCGAAGAAGCAAGGAAGCTCCTAGACAAGAACGTTCATCCAACAAACATAGTAGATGGGTACCAGTACGCTTCAAAAAAGGCTCTTGAAAGGCTTTACCAGATAGCAATAAAGATATCTCCTGAAGACAGAGAATGGCTTTTAAAGCTTGCAAAAACAAGCATGAGGTCAAAGATAATAGCAGAAGAGTCAGATTATCTGGCAAACTTGGTCATAGATGCGGTCTTCCAGGTCGCTGAAAAGAGGGATGATAACACCTACAAGGTCGATGTTGATAACATTTCTGTTTTAAAGAAACAGGGAGGATCGATGGCCGATTCTACGCTCGTTAAGGGGATAATAGTCGATAAAGAAGTGGTTCACAGCGGTATGCCAAAAACAGTAAAGAACGCAAAGATAGCGCTTTTGAACGCACCGCTAGAGATTGAGAAAACAGAATACAGCGCCGAAATAAGGATAAGCGACCCTTCAAAAATGAAGGCTTTCTTGGATCAGGAAGCCGTTATGCTTAAACAGATGGTCGATAAAATAAAAGAAGTAGGTGCTAACGTAGTGTTCTGCCAGAAAGGAATAGATGACCTGGCACAGCACTATCTCGCTAAAGCAGGCATACTGGCTGTAAGAAGGGTAAAAGAAAGCGATATGGGAAGGCTTGCAAAGGCTACAGGAGGCAGAATAGTTACTAACATAGAAGACCTCACCCCTGCTGACCTAGGATACGCAGAACTTGTCGAAGAAAGAAAGGTAGAGGAAGACAAATGGGTCTTCGTTGAAGGTTGCAAAAACCCGAAGGCAGTGAGCGTTCTGATAAGGGGTGGAAGCCAGAGAGTTGTAGACGAGGCTGAAAGGTCAATACACGACGCTATAATGGTTACAAAGGACGTACTTGAAAAGCCGCTCGTAGTTGCAGGAGGCGGAGCGCCTGAAGAAGAAATGGCGCAGTACATAAGAGAAGAAGCTAAGAAGATGCCAGGCAGAGATCAGCTTGCGGCGCTTGCTTACGCTGATGCGCTGGAAGAAGCTATCCCATTGACTTTAGCGGAAAACGCTGGCATGGATCCGCTAGATGTACAGGTTCAGCTCAGAGCCGCTCATTCAAAGGGAAACATTTGGTACGGGGTTGACGCATACAGCAACAAAGTTGAAGACATGTACAAACTTGGAGTCTTTGAGCCTGCAATAGTAAAGGAGCAAGTTGTAAAAGCGGCAACTGAAGCGGCAACCATGATACTGAGAATAGACGACGTAATAGCGGCAAAGCTATCTAAACCACCGACAGGAGGAGCGGGCGGCAAACCTCCGGGCGGAGAAGAAGGCGGCTCCACACCGAACTTACCAGAATAAGAAAATTTTTTAATCATTCTTTTAATTTTTCTTTTGAGTAGTTAATTAGGAACGATATCTCTTCAAAAGCTTTTGAAGCGTCTTCATCTTTCACCACTATCAGTGTATCTGTATAAGTGCTAGAAGTGTCTTCTATGTTAATCCCTGCAGAGCTTATAAACCTGTAAATGAGTTCTATGCAGCCCGGAGTGTTCAGTATCTCTTCCGGGCTGTGGATAACTATAAGCGTAAGCCCGTCTTTTATTTCAAGAAGCTGTAACCTGTATTTAGAGAATCGTTTTAACGCTTCTGTTTTAGGCAAACCGTATGTAACCAAAGTTATAGCGCTTGAAGTCTTTGAAATATGAATGATTTTATCTGAAATGCTCATGCTGTTTTCTATTATTTCTTCGGCTTTTTCGTTTTTAAAAACAATCTTAAGAGCATCTGTTATTATGGTTATACTGCTCTTCGAAAGAACCCTAAAAGCGTTAAGCTCTTCATATTTTTTAACTGATCTGTACCTTTTTAGTGCAGATACTATAGCTTCTTCAGTAACGCTGTATCCTTGTTTTTCAAAGCGTTTTTTAATTATGCGCGCAAGCGCACTCAGATTAGCATAACCCATCATTAGAGCGTTTTCATATGAAATGTTAGAAGAAACTATGGAGTGTACTAATTTTGTTATGGATTGGCTATTTTTGGTCATTATATTACCCATTACTATAAATAATGACCAAAAAGTATAAAAACTTTGCCAAATTGGTTTTTTGTATGGGAAAAACGGTATTAGCATATTCAGGAGGGCTAGATACAACAACTTGCATAGCGTGGATAAAAGAAAAGTATGGCAACGAAGTAATAACCGTTACTGTAGACGTTGGTCAGCAGGAAGATTTTAAAGAAATAGAGGAAAGAGCTTACAGAGCGGGCGCGTCAAAGCATTACTTTTTGGACGCGAAAGACGAATTTGCAGACGAGTACATTTCAGCTGCTATAAAGGCAAACGCCCTTTATGAAAAGAAATACCCTTTAAGCACATCATTAGCAAGACCGCTGATAGCAAAAAAGGCTGCGGAAATAGCTAAAAAAGAAAATGCAGATTCAGTAGCTCACGGGAGCACCGGAAAGGGCAACGATCAGGTAAGATTCGACGTAACTTTGAAAGCCCTTTACCCCGGAGTTAAAATAATTGCTCCCGTTAGGGAGTGGAACATGAGTAGAGATGAAGAGTTAAAATATCTTCTAAGCAAGGGCATACCGTACAAGACATCCAGAAGCGAATTCAGCATAGACGAAAACCTTTGGGGAAGATCTATAGAAAGTGGTAGGCTCGAAGACCCTTATTTTGAACCTCCAGAAGAAGCTTTTGCATGGACTATCTCACCAGAAAAGGCTCCTGACAAACCAGAATATCTCGAAATAGGCTTCAAAAAAGGTATACCGGAAACGCTTAACGGAGAAAAAATGAAACTTTCTGATATGATCTCGTTGCTGAATAAAATAGCTGGTAAAAACGGAGTAGGAAGAATAGACCATATTGAAGATAGGGTTGTTGGCATAAAGTCTCGCGAAGTTTACGAGACGCCTGCAGCGCTTGTCTTAATAGAGGCTCATCAGGAAATAGAAAAGTTAACTCTACCAAAAACCATACTAAGATTTAAGCCTTATATAGAGGAACAGTGGTCTTTCATGATATACGACGGTTTATGGGCAGATCCTTTGAGGAACGCTCTTGAAGCGTTTATAAACGATACTCAGAAGAGCGTTGAAGGAGAAGTTAGGCTCAAACTGTTTAAAGGTAATGTTAGCGTAGTTGGTAGAAAGTCTGATAAGTCGCTTTACAAACACGAGCTTTCAACATATTCTTCATCATCAACATTTGATCAAAAACAGGCTGTTGGTTTCATTAATCTTTTTGCTATGCAAACTTTAGTTTACAAAGAGGTAAATCAGGATGACGGACATCCTTAGAGGGAAAAGATTAGAACCCATGGATGATCTTGCGCTTAAAATAACATCTTCTGTTGAAGCTGATAAAAAAATACAGAAGGCTGTTGTATATGTAAATATGGCGCATGTCCTCGCTTTATATAACGCAAGAGCGATATCCAAAGAAGACATGGCAAAGATAATGAAAGCTTTAAGCGAAGAGCTTGGAGGTTTTCCTCTTGATTACAGGTACGAAGACGTTCATATGAGCTTAGAACAGGATTTAAGTTCGAAAATAGGAGACGTTGCTGGCCATATAGGGCTTGCAAAGAGCAGAAACGATCAGGTTGCAACCGCCATAAGGCTTGAGCTAAAAGAAGAGCTTTTGTCTGTTATGGAATCGTTAGAATCATTAATAGAAAATATACTCAACGTATCTTCTGAAAACGTAAAAACGTTTTTTATAACATTTACTCACCTGCAACCTGCGCAGGCAAGCACGGGTGCGCACTGGCTGCTTGCTTATGCCTGGGCTCTTCTTAGAGATCTGGAACGCCTTAAACTGGCTTATTCTATGACAGATATGAGTCCAATGGGTTCTGCTGCAAACGCAGGCTCCCTTGTTCCTGTAGACAGGTATGAGGAAGCTGAGATGCTTGGTTTTTCTGGTTTGGTAGAAAATACTGTCGACGCGGTCTCAACACGGGATTTTATACTTGATGCTTTATACAGCATTTCAAGCATTTCTCTAAATCTGTCTAAATTCAGCGCGGACATAATAGCTTTTATGTCTTTAGGGATACTGGATCTAGAAGATAAATTTGTTTCAACCAGCAGCATAATGCCTCAGAAGAGGAACCCCGTTGTTGCTGAAATCGTCAGGGCCAAAAGCGCAGTTTTAATGTCGAATTTGATAGGAGCAATGGAAATAGTCAGAGGATTGAATTCATCGTATAACCTTGACCTGCAAGAAATAACTCCAAGGCTCTGGGCTTCTATAGATGAAATATTATCTATTCTAAAGGTCACGTCAGGTATGGTTTTAGGGATAAGATTTAACGAAAATAAAGCAGAAGAGCTCGCAAAAAAGGCTTTTGTAACAGCGAGCGATCTTGCAGAGTTTATTTCTTTAAAGTTTGGAATTCCATTCAGAGAAGCTCACCACATAGTAGGAGAAGCTGTTAAAAGTTCGGAAGCTGGTGGCGAGCTTATTTCTGCTTTAACCGAAATTCTTAAACAGAAGGGAATAAATGCAGAAGCACAAGAACTAAGTGAGGTAATAAACCCTAAGTCTTCAATTGAAAAGAAGATAACTGCTGGAGGACCGCATCCTAAAGAAAGCATACGGCAGATAAACATGATAAACATTAAACTTAAAGAATTCGAAGATTTTGTGAACCTATCTAGGAGAAAGATTGAAAAAACTTATCAGATGATGATTAATAAGGGGTGGTATTAAAATGCCTCTCAAAGCAAAATGTAAAGAATGCGGTGCAGATATAGAAATACCAGATGACGCTTTGCCTGGAGAAATAGTCAGCTGCCCCGATTGTGGTCTTGAATACGAAATAGTATCTATATCAGCAGGAAAGGTCGAGCTAAAACTCGCTGAAGACATAGGAGAAGATTGGGGAGAATAAGCCACAAATGTCAGATGTAACAATAATATTCGACAGGCTTAGATGGGAAGAAAAAGAGCTTTTCGAGAAAGGCAAAGAACTGGGACTGGATATAAACATGCTTGACGTAAAAAGCGAGCCTAAGGAGCTAACTAACTTGAACCGGGATCCGCAGATAGCTGATATAGTGTTGCAAAGAACCATAAGTCATTACAGGGGTTTATATTATGCTGCGATACTTGAAAACTACGGTCATACAGTTATAAATTCATTCATAACTTCACTGCTTTGTGGCAATAAATTGCTTACGACCCTCCTTTTGGCCAAAAATGGCATACCTACTCCAAAGACTTACGCTGCATTTTCAATGGAATCAGCGCTAAAGGTTATCGATAAGCTGGGGTATCCAGCAGTGATTAAACCTATAGTGGGAAGCTGGGGCAGAATGATAGCTAAAATTAACGACAAAGAACAGGCAGAATCGATTTTAGAAACCAGAGAAATGCTAACGGATCCCCAGCAACAGATTTACTATATTCAAGAATACGTGAAAAGGCCTCCAAGAGATATTAGAGGGATAGTAGTTAATGGACATGTAATAGCTGCTATCTACAGGTACCAGCCAGAAGATGATTGGAGAACCAACATAGCGAGAGGGGGAAAAGCTGAACAGATAAAGATAGATGGTGAATTGGAGGATCTTATGATAAAGGCTTCGAATGTGGTCAACGCGAAGCTAGTTGGAGTGGACGCAATGGAGACAGAAAACGGTTACGTGATTCATGAACTGAACAATAACCTAGAATTTCATGGAGCCTTTCAAGCTACAGGGATAGACATAGCTAAAGAAATAATGTCATATGTTAAGGAGCTGGTGAAAAACTGATGGTTAAGGTTTCAATAGTTGGAGCATCAGGATATGTTGGCGGGGAACTTGTAAGGATCCTCGTAAGGCATCCGAATGTTGAACTTGCGTCTTTAACTTCTAGACAGTATGCAGGAGAGTACGTGCATAAAGTCCATCCAAACCTAAAGGGGATACTGAACATGAGGTTCACTGGAGAGGATCCTGTTACAGCTGCATCAAAAGCAGATTTAGTTTTCCTGGCATTGCCGCATAAAGCTTCCGTAAAGGTTGTTCCTGAAATAATAAAATTAGGCGTAAAAATAGTTGACATGAGCGCTGACTTCAGGCTAAAAGATCCTGAACAGTACAAAATTTGGTACAGTTATGAACACCCGTATCCGGATCTGTTAAAAAAATTCGTATATGGTCTTCCTGAGCTTCACAGGGATGAATTAAAAAATGCAAATTACGTGTCAGCACCGGGCTGTATGGCCACGTCGTCCATAATAAGCTTGGCTCCTCTTTACAGGTATGTATCCGGAGTCCCATTAATAGTTGATGCAAAGATAGGCTCTTCGGGGGCAGGCGGCAAACCATCCCTGTCAACTCACTATTCTGAAAGGTATGGAGTAATAAGACCTTATAAACCAGCCGGTCACAGGCATGCCGCTGAAATAGAACAAGAAATAGGAAGGTTGGCTGGTAAAAAGGTAAAAGTCGGGATGAGCGCGCACGCCGTTAACATAGTCAGAGGAATATTAACTACATCGCACATCATTACGGATCAACAAATAACCGTTCAGGAACTATGGAGAGCTTACAGGGAGTTTTATAAAAACGAGCCTTTTGTAAGGTTCATGATGGATAAAACAGGAATTTATAAGTATCCGGATCCAAAAGTAGTGGTCGGTTCAAACTTTGCGGATGTCGGTTTCGATTTTGATTCTCATTCAGGCAGAATAGTTGCTCTTGGAGCTATAGATAATTTAATAAAAGGGGCCGCTGGCAGCGCAGTTCAGTCGATGAACTTGATGCTTGGTTTTGACGAAAAGCTCAGCCTTGATGTACCTGCTATACACCCGGTGTAGATACAATGAGCCAAATAACGGTAATCAAAATAGGAGGGAGCTTGGTTTCAGAAGGTGAGTACGTTAATGTCTTGAATGACATAAAAAATTCAGGCCTGCAAAATTTTATACTTGTTCACGGGGGAGGGAACGAAGTAAGTAAGCTTCAGAAAGCCCTCGGGAAAGAACCAGTTTTTGTAACATCGCCTGAGGGCATAAGGAGCAGATATACAGATCTGGAAACTCTTGAAATATTTAACATGACAATGAGGAACATAGGTACGAAAATAACTTCTCATTTGAACTCTTTAGGATTCAAGGCTGTTAACGTTTCTGGCGTTGACGCTTCTTTTATAAAAGCCGAAAGAAAAAAGAAACTTATAATAATTGATGAAAAAGGAAGGAAAAGAGTCATAGAAGGTGGGTATACGGGCAGGATAAAAGAAGTCGACGCTTCGTTTCTAAAAAACCTCCTAAACCTGGGTTTGATCCCTGTTGTAAGCCCAATAGCTTCGGGCTATGAAGGAGAAATACTGAACGTTGACGGAGATAGAGGGGCATCTGCGATTGCAAGTTCTGTGGGCGCCTCTAAATTGATCATATTCACTAACGTTGAAGGGGTAATCATTGATGGAAAGGTTTTGGATAAGCTTAGCTTAGGAGAAGCAAAAGAAACGTTAAAAAAAGTTGGGCCGGGAATGGATAAGAAGCTACTGGCATGCATAGAAGCAGTAGAAAGAGGCGTAGATGTCGGCATAATAGCTTCTGGAAAGAAAGAAAAACCTGTAGAAATGGCGTTAAACGGCATAGGCACCAAGGTGGTCAAAGAATGAGCACCATAGAAGATTCTAGGATGCTGAGCACTTTCCAAAGGTACGGAATAAAGGCGATAAAGGGTGATGGCGTATATGTGTGGGACGATAACGGCAAAAAATACATCGACTTTATGCAGGGGTTTGGAGTTGGAATACTTGGGCATAAAAATCAAGCGATCATTAAGGCAATATACGATCAGTTAAACCAACTGGACATATGCCATGGATCTCTCTATAATGATGCAAGAGAAAGGTTTTTAGAAGAATTTTTTAGAATAGCACCTAAATCTTTAAGCAGAGCTTTTCTGAGCAACAGCGGAGCCGAAGCTGTAGAGCTCGCATTAAAGCTTGCAAGAAAATACACCGGCAAAAAGGGATTCATATCTTTCACAGGAGCTTATCACGGGAAGACGTTTGGCGCTCTTTCAGTAACATATTCAGAAAAGTACAAAGAAGGTTTTGGACCTTTGCTGGAGCCGGTTAGGTTTTTAAAGTATGGCGACATAAACGAACTTAGTTCAGCTGATTTTAGCGATGTAGCGGGAGTTATAGTCGAACCCATTCAGGGAGAATCTGGCATAATAATACCTCCAGATGACTTTCTTCCTTTTCTTAGGGAAATAACTGAGAAAAAAGGGATACCTCTTATTATAGATGAAATACAATCGGGAATGGGTAGAACCGGCAACTGGTGGGCACATCAGCACTGGAACATACAGCCAGATATAATGACAGCGGGAAAGGGAATTGGCGGTGGCATACCCATGGGCGTGACAGCTGTAAGAGAAGACATAGCTTCCGTAATAAAAGTAGGAGAGCACAGCAGCACTATGGGTGGCAATCCAATAGCTTCAGCTGCAGGAACGGCTACGATAAAGGAAGTCGAAAAGCTTTTAGACAGCATACCTGCCAAAGGTGAAAATTTTATGAGCGGTTTAAGGAGATTAAATAGCCGCACGGTTAAGGAAGTAAGAGGAAAAGGACTGATGATCGCATTGGACTTGAGGATAAAGTTTAAGGATGTGCTTTTTGCTCAGATTAAAAACGGGCTGTTATCTCTTTACTCAGGCCTTACAGTTTTAAGGTATCTTCCTCCTTATATTATAACTCAAAAGGATATTGATGATGCATTATTAATAATCGAAAAAAGTCTTATGGAAATCGATAGTAAAAGGTTTGTTTAGAAACTTTTTTAAGCTTAAACAGCCGAGATAATGATATGGATGAAATAGACCTAAAGTTATTAGAACTTCTTAAAGAAGATGGCAGAGCATCATACATAGATCTAGGAAAACAGCTAAACCTTTCAGAAGCCGCTGTAAGGAGAAGGGTAAAAAAGTTAGTAGATGACGGGATAATAAAGAAGTTTACAATAGAGATAAAAGAAAGGGAAAGGGCCATGGCTCTTACATTGCTTTCGACATCTCCCAACATACCTACTTATGAAGTCGCTTCAAACATATCCAAAATAAAGGGAGTCGAAAAAGTTTACGAGATAACAGGACAATACGACATAGCTGTGCTTATATCTGCGCCGAGTATAGCAGAAGTAAACAAAGTTATTGACGATATTAGAAAAGCTAACGGCGTTATTAATACTAATACCGTCATAATTCTTAGAGAACTTTAATATTTTTTCACGAAAAACGTTATAAAGTAAAGCGTTATAACCCCACTATGCAGGACGAACAGCAAGATGATTTAGAAGAAAGTTTGGGATTTGCACAAATATATAACGGAGGTTTTTTTAACAAAAAAGTAAAGATATTAGATTCTACGCTCCGCGAGGGAGAACAGGCCCCAGGCATTTCTTTCACAAAAAGACAGAGATTGCAGATAGGATGGATGCTGGATTATTTTGGCGTTAATGCGATCGAGATTTCTCCCATAGTATCAGATTCGCACTTCGAGTCATGCAGGGAGCTGGTAAAAGCTAAGCTAAGCGCAACCATAGTAGCGCATGGGAGAGCTCTAAAAGAAGATATAGACGTCGCATTGAGGTGTGACGCATCATTTTACGCGATGTACCATTCTGTTTCCGATATACATTTAAAGTATAAACTAAATGTGTCAAGAGAAGAAGCCCTCAACAGAACGCTTGCAGCACTTGACTATGCAAAGTCTCATGGACTACAAGTGAGGGTCACGCTCGAAGATGCAAGCAGAGCAGATCCAACATATTTGAGAGATTTTGCAAAGTCACTTTATGAAGCAAATGTGGACAGGATAAGTGTGCCTGATACCGTTGGAGCCATGAAACCAAGCGGCATGTACAGACTGGTTAAAAGCGTAAAAGAAGTCGCTCCGGTTCCGATAGACGTCCATTGTCATAACGATATGGGTCTATCCTTAGCAAATGCGCTTGCTGGTTACGAGGCTGGGGCAGACCAGGTTCATACTACAGTCGGCGGGCTAGGCGAAAGGACCGGAATAACAGATCTTTCTCAATTTGTGTTGGCGCTCTATGTACTATACGGCGTTAAGCTAGATGTAAGGTATGAAATGTTGAACGACGTTTACAAGATACTTGAAGAATACATAGACTATAAAATACCATCGAACCAACCAATAATGGGAGAAAACGCTTACAAACACAAAGCTGGAACTCATATAGCTGCAATCTTAAACAACCCAATGGCTTACGAGCTAGTTAGCCCCGAATTCTTGGGGAAAAAGAGAAAAATCGTTTTCAGCGAACTCATAGGCAAAAACGGGGCTTCTTTCCTTCTTAAAATCTTAGGCGTAGAAAGCGATGAAACGCTTGCTAAAGAGGTAGCTCGCGGCGTTAAAAGTCTTCAAATGGGGGATCTTTTTGAACTAGAACTCAATGACGAAATAAAGCAGAGGATCATAGCTTCTGGTGAAAGGCAATGAAGATAACAATACTTCACGATTTAGTAAGATGGGAAGAAAAAGCGCTTTATCAGGCCTCTTTGAAAAGAGGCCTTGAGGTTAATCTGATAGATATAAAAGACGAGCATTTCGATATAAACAAAGATTATGACAGCAAGTTTGGAGATGTGGCATTGCAGAGAACCACAAGCTACTATAAAGGACTTCACAGCACGGCAATAATAGAAAGCTTTGGAGTAAAGGTCATAAACAGTTCACAGATCCTTATGATAACTGGCAACAAACTTTTTACTACAGTTAAACTCAAAGAAAACAACGTGCCAACGCCAAGAACCATTGTGGCATTTTCTCCTGAAAAAGCTGTTGAAGCTTTTAAAGAACTTGGAGAGAAGGCCGTTATAAAACCCGTAGTAGGATCCTGGGGCAGGATGGTTGCTCTTCTTGACAGCTATTATTCAGCAAAAGCTGTATTCGAAGAGCGCGAATATATGGAACCTATATATCAGGTTTATTATTTACAGGAATTTGTGAACAGGCCCCCCAGAGACATAAGGGCTTTTGTGGTAGGTGAACAAGTAATCGCGGCGATTTACAGAAATCAACCCTCCGGGGATTTCAGAACAAATACTGCGTTAGGTGGAAAGGCTGAAAACTGTCCTGTAACTAAAGAAATAGAAGACCTTGCATTAAAAGCAGCTAGAGCTATAGGGAGTGGCGTTTACGGTGTAGACATGATGGAGACGGAAAAAGGCATAGTTGTGCATGAAGTAAACGGAACTGTTGAGTTTAAGAACTCGGTTTCTGTCACAGGGGTAGACATACCTGACAAAATAATCGAATTTGCTATAGAGGTAGCTAAAAGGTGAGAGCTCCAGATCCATTAACTTTTCTTCTCGAAAGTTTAAAGATTTATTCTCCTTCTACTGAAGAATATAAAATCTCAAGCTTCATTTATAATTATATAAAATCTATGGGGTTTAACGATGTACTGCAGGATAAAGCAAACAACGTAATCCTTAAAGTGAAGGACGGTTCACCGAACGTCTACATGATAGGTCATATGGATACCGTACCGGGTGAGCTGCCGGTATTTTACGATGGAAATAACATATACGGCAGAGGCGCTGTTGATGCAAAATCTTCTCTTTCAGTGTTACTTCATGCATCAATAAATCTCGTAGATGTCCCTTGTGGAATAAAATTCATAGCAGTTACCGATGAAGAACGTTTGAGCGAAGGCATGAATGAAGTACTCAAACATGAAGAAAAGCCGGATTATGCAATATTTGGTGAACCAACTGGCGTAAGCAATGTGGCTGTAAGCTATAAAGGCAGGTTACTGGCAAAACTGAACTTTAAAGCAAACCCATACCATTCTTCTTCGCCAATTGAAGAAAAAACAGCATTCGAGTTGATGATTGAAAAAATAAACGATGTTCAAAATAAAGTCAGGGGGCTAAACGCTAACGTTACTTCATATTTTGACAGCGTTACCGCGCAAGTTGTTAAGTGTGGATGTGGTGATTCAACAAACAAAACCCCTGCAGACGCATTTGTATATATAGACATAAGGGTTCCGCCAAAATATAATACGTTTGACCTTGAAAAAATTTTATTTAACGATAACTATCAAATAGAAGACAGGCTTGAACCTTTCAGCACACCTCCTTCAAACGAATTACCCCGCGCATTTTTTAGAGGAATATATAAGGTTCTTAACGTTAAAGCTGGATTTGTAAAAAAGCTTGGAACCTGCGACGGAAACGTTTTAAGGTCTTATTATGAAGTTCCTATAATTGCATATGGTCCAGGCGATTCAAAACTCTCACACACCGATCAGGAAAGGATTTCCGTAAGTGAGTATTTAACTGCTATAAAAGTAGTAGAGGAATCTATAAGAGAACTATGCAAAAATCGCTAGAAAAGTATTAATTAACAATGAACACTTAATATAGGGATTTGGAAATAAAGGTAGCTTTTTTTGATATGGACGGAACCCTAATAAAAGAAAATTCATGGGATCTTATATATAAAAGCGTTGGGCTTGATACATCTCCATACCTTAAAGAATATCTTGATGGTAAAATATCTTACAAAAAACTCGTTGAACTTGACGTTGATTACTGGAGGAGAAACGGTAGAGATGTAAGCAAAGACATGATAGAGCAACTTACGAAAAAGATAACCATAAAAGAAGACGCACGGGTTGCCGCAAGCAAGCTTAAAAAACATGGGGTCAAGTTAGTTATGGTTACAGCCGGGCTCTATGAGTTTGCAGATCGTGTTGGTAGAGAACTCAAGTTTGATCAAATATATGCCAACAGATTTGTATATGATAAAAAAGGACTCATAAAGGATGCATTTATAGACGTAGAGCCCCTTCATAAATACAGATTGATACAAAGATACCTTGAAGGAGTTGGTCTTAAAGCTGAGAACGCCATATCTGTAGGAGACACAGTATACGATGAAAGCATGTTCAAAGCAACCGCGTACGGCTTCCTATTAGATGAAAATGATGACGCAATTGTTAATGAAAAAGAATATAAAATAAAAAACCTAATGCAGCTATTTAAATATCTAAATCTCGATTAAATCTGTCGTGTTTTGGAAAGTATTTCGTACAGCTTTATCAAAGCTTGTATTCCTTTTTCTCCATAACCAAGGTTTTCTGTAGAAACAAGCATCTGATAGGTTAGAGATGTTGCGAATAAAGGTATCTTTTCCTTTTTAGCCTCTTCAAGCGCGTAACCAATATCTTTTCTTAAATGAGAAAGTTTAAAACCAGGCTCTAGGTCACCTTTCATGAGTCGTGGCATGTATGATTCTATCGTAAAAGACCTAGCCCCTCCAGTGCTCAGGACTTTGTAAACCTGTTCTATGTCAAGGTTAAAAAATTTGGCTAGCTCTATAGCTTCTATCATTGCCAGATCAGAAAGCGCGACTGCTATCTGATTAACGAGCTTCATCTTCTGTCCAGAACCAACCGGGCCCGCATAAATTATCATTTTACCCATAGTTTCAAAAACCGGTTTTACTTTTTCAAATATTTCTTTCTTTCCTCCCACCATTATAGTAAGCCTACCTTCTCTGGCCCCAACATCTCCACCCGTAACTGGAGCGTCAAGAAACTCAACTTTAAGCTTCGCCAGCATATTTGCAAACTTTTCGGCAAATTCGGGAGAATTTGTGCTCATATCAACTACAATGAGTCCTTCGTGAGCGCCGTCTGCAACTCCATTTTTTGCAAACAAAACGCTTTCTACATCAGGCGCATCGGTTACCATAACAATAACAACGTCGCTTTTTTCGGCAACCTCTTTAGGCGTTTCTGCAACTGGCACGCCAGCTTCTCTAAAGATTTTAGTCTTAGATTCTGTCCTGTTATAAACTATAAGATCATAACCCCCCTTAAATATGTTGTATGCCATCGAAGAACCCATGATGCCCAATCCGATAAAACCGACTTTCATACCTGATATTCTTAAATTTATTTTATATAGCTTTACTGTATAAATTTTATAGTTAATTTAAAAATTCAGTAACAAACTAATTCAGCTATTGATACAACCTAGATAAAGTTTATAAACTACAAATGTAATTGATAGCTCATAAAATGACTGTAATGGTTTTTGGAGCAGACGGATACATCGGGTGGCCTCTATCCGTAAGGCTTGCCAAAGAGCTGGACGAAGAAATAATAGGGGTTGACAACCTGATAACCAGAAAACTAGTAGAAGAAGTTGGCGGAACGAGCGCTTTGCCAATAGGCAATCCGGAAGAAAGGGTCAGAGCTTATGAAAAAGCTTACGGCAAAAACAACCTAAAAATCATAGTAGGAGATCTTACTGATTCTGAATTTGTAGACAAGCTTATAGAAAAATACAAGCCACACACGGTTTATCATCTTGCACAACAAAGAAGCGCTCCATATTCTATGATAGACGTGGATCATGCAGCATACACTGAAGTTAACAACATTTTGACAAACCTCAACCTCATCTTTGCAGTAAAAAAACACTCACCAAAAACGCACATAATAAAGATGGGCACCATGGGCGAATATGGAACTCCAAGATACAAGATCGAAGAGGGTTGGATGAACGTCATGTACGGAGGGAAAAAATACAGGATCATGATCCCCAGAGATCCTGGTTCGTGGTATCACGTAAGCAAGGTCTTTGATACTTATAACATAATTTTTGCAAATAAAATATGGGGGATAAGAGCAACAGATGTGCAGCAGGGCGTTGTATACGGAAGCAGGACTGATGATCTTTTTAATGACGAGTTAAACACTAGGCTTGACTTTGACGGCGTATGGGGCACAGTTATAAACAAATACTTCGCACAGGTCATAGCTTTTAACAAAATGCTGATTTACGGCACCGGATTAATGAAACGCAGTTTTCTTTCTCTTCAAGACAGCATAGATTGTCTTTTCCTTCTTGGCCAGAAACCAGCAGATGAAGGGGAATACCGCGTAGTTAATCAGATGGAAGAGATACACAGTACGCTTGAGCTCGCGAGAAGGGTCGAGAAGATCGTTAAAAAATACGGGTTTAAGCCAGAATACGTAAGAATACCGGATCCAAGGGTCGAAAAACAGAGACATAAATATTCTGTCTCTCACAGAACTTTAAAGAGGCTAGGGTTCAAGCCAAAATATTCAATGGATAAAGTTATGGAGATTATATTTAATGACATGCTTAGAAATCAGGATGTAATTAAAGCGCACGCAGACGCAATATGGCCACGCGTCTACTGGGACAAGCTTAACGAAGAGAACAAACAGTTATACATTAACGCAATAAACAAAAATTTAACAAACAGGTCAAAGTCTTATATTGACAACCTATAGAACTAAAAACGTGATTTTTGGATTTTACGATCTCGTTTTTATTTTTTAAAAAATCATATGGTTCCAAAAATCGCAAATAATGCGATGATTATTATAAACGATGCTATGTAAACGATTTTTCTTCCTTTTGAGAGTGGGGAAACAGAATCAAGCGGTTCCGTTGTGTGGATGTTTTGTACAAAAATTACAGCTAGAGCTAGCACAAAGTAGCCTAAAAAGCTCATTATTATTATGCTTAAAAGATCTAAGGCTAAAGAGCTCTTTTCTAAGCTCGATACCAGAAGTCCACCATCTAAGCTTGTTGCCGGCAGGAAATTAATGAACAGTATTGTTATTCCAACTGCCGAACCTTCCAAAAAAAGATTATTGCTATTAAAAAAGCCATTGAAGAGCTGGCTTAAAAAAGGTTCTGTCAGCGGTTTTTGGAAATTTACGTTAACCTTAAGGCTAAAAATCAGAAATGCTACGACGCCAAAAAGTGCTGCGATGTAAGGGTAAAAAGCTTCGTCAAACAGTGCATCGCGGTTTACTATAGCATCTGATTTTGTATTTATAAAACCCATCATCGGGATAATTCCAGGAATACCAGGAATAGCATACGAAGCCACATGTTCCACCTTTTTCAAATAAGATATTATGTATTTAGAAGCTTCGTGAAGAAGCAGCATAGCTAAAATGGGAGCTTCATAAGCTATCATAAATTCGCTGTAGCTGCCCAACTTATAGTACCCATCTAGTATTATGGTTCCTAAAGAGGCTAAAAGCAAAAGTATTTGATATAGATTGTGTTTGGGCGCCTTTTCTATTTTTCTTGTAACCTTTAGTATGTATTTATTACCAAGTTTTTCAAGCTTAGGCAAATATTCAGTAT
>CAYFFZ010000003.1:0-34194 GCA_964342655.1 uncultured Nitrososphaerales archaeon | reverse complement strand
TTTCTCTTACCCAGGAAAGCTCCCTGTGCTTTGAATGTGTAAAAACTGGAATTCTATCACCGGTCATGAGCACGAGCGGGTACTTTTCTGCGAGTTCTGGCCTGCTCACAGGAGATTCTTCTGGCTCTTTGTAAACAGGCAGTGGGTCAAACCCGTACTTTTCAAGCACGGTAGACCATATTTCAACCTTCCCGGTTGGTGTCGGGAACCCTTTTTCTTTATCCTTCCTGAGCATTCCTGTTTCATATTTTCTGAAGATTTCTGGCCCTGGTGGCGGTATCACCTTTCCTTCTGGTATCTGGACTTCATCTGTCGTTATGCCAACAGCTTTTTCTAATATCCAGTCCATGGCCTTCTTTGTATCTCCTCCCCAGAAATCTTCTGCATATCCAAGCCTTACGGCTATGTCAAATACTATCTGCCAGTCTGACCTTGCCTCCATGTATGGCTTGACCACTGGTTTCCTGACATAGACCTTTCTGCCAAAAACAGCAAAAGGTTCTGACCTTTCATAGTTCGTTGCAGCTGGAAGCACTATATCTACATAGTTGTGGGTCCAAGGCCTGAGAAAATAGTCAACGGCTACTGAAAACTCCAGCTTCTCCAGCGCCTCCTGGTATTCCCTGTATTGAGGCCACATAGTCGCATTTGCTGCAAAGAGCAACGCTGCCTTTATTTTTCCACTTTTAACATATTCGGGGAGAAAATTCATCTGAATCTGCTCTGGCACAAGGTCTGCCCAAACTGGAACAAATTCTCTGTCAACCCTTTTTTCCTTCATCGCAATCTTATCTTTGAGCTTTACAAAGTCAACATCAAGCATTTCTTCAGCAGTTCTGAGCATGTCTCCGCTGATGAAGAACGGCAGGAGCGGATATGTAGGCACAGCAACGCCTCCTGGAACATCAAAATACCCGAGTATGGCTATAAGTGAGAGTATAGCCCTAAAGTTCTGAACACCGTTAGTGTTATGCATGAGCGTAGAAACTCCAGCAAGGAGCGTACCCGGAGAATTCTCTGCATACATCATTGATGCGTTTTCTATATCTGTTGCCTTAACGCCTGTTATCCTCTCAACCTTGTCTGGCGTGAATCCCTTGACGTAATCTTTAAAGCTATCAAAACCATAGACCCATTCCTTAACAAAGTTTTTATCGTAAAGCCCTCTTTCAATAACTATTTCTGCCATGCCCAGAGCTAAAGCGCCGTCTGTCCCTGGCCTTGGTCTGAGATGAATGTCTGCAAGTTTTTCAGCCGTAGGCGTTCTTCTGGGGTCTATCACTATGAACTTAACGCCCCTGGATTTAGCCGCAAAAAGTCTCGGCATTAACGTATGGCTTGTCCAAGCCGGGTTAGTGCCCCATATCAAGATAGATTTTGTCTGCTCTGAAATGCTACCCATGGCTGCTGCCATGGCGGCTGAAGTTACTCCAAAAACGAGCTGAGATGCCAGAGCCGCCGCTCTGTAGCAAGTGGAGCTTTCTGTGCCATAGTTTGGGGAACCAAAAACAGAAGCAAGCCTTGATACTGCAAGCCTTGGTTCCTTCGGATCCCCAACGTAGAACAATACAGATTCCGGCCCGTATTTTTCCCTTATTTCTTTTAGCTTCTGGGCTATTATCTCATAGGCCTTTTCCCAGCTAATTCTGATCCATCCGGGGTCTGGTGAGCCCTTTGGATTGGTTCTCATCAGCGGATAACCTAATCTTGCCGGGCTGTATTCTGTTTGCAAAGTTGCATATCCTTTTGCGCAAAGCGGTCCGTTTGGAAAGTTTTCCCAGCTTTCTATTTTCGTTATTTTGCCTTCCTTGACGTGTGCCTTTATTCCGCAGAAGGGCGTTGTGCATGCGTCGCAGAACGTGTAACCGTAAATTTCTCTTTCTTCAAGAGCCTCCATGTATATAGATAAGTAATTTATCTATATAACGATTGCTGGTAAGTCATTTATAAGATTTGTCTAAAAAGGTTAATTTTCAGGATTTGTAAGCATTGTTATGGTAAAATATCTGATAAAGGAAATAGCTGAAGGTGTAAGATTGCTTAGATTAGATGATGACAGAACAAGGTACTTTGAAGCCGCATGGCATATTCCTGAAGGCGTTACCTATAACTCTTATCTTATAGATTCGCTAGAAGGTGAGATTTTGATCGACACGTGGAAAGGTCAGTATTCAGAACTGTTTGTTAGAGCCGTAAAAGAAGTTACTGACCCTTCTCGGATAAAACGTATTATAATAAATCATGCAGAACCAGATCATACTGGAAGCCTACCCGCGATTCTAAAAGAGGCAAAGGATGCCAGCCTAGCAGTTAATGTTGCAGGGGTTAAGGTTCTTAAAGCTAAGTATGACATAAAAAACGAAATAACTGCCATAGAAGGAACTAAAGAGATGAACTTACTTGGCGAAGATTTTATCTTTATTCACGTCCCATGGGTTCACTGGCCTGAGACGATGCTTATGTACCAGAAGAGGACAGGAATTCTTTACACGTGCGATGTTTTTGGTTCTTTCTCAATTCCACCAGGACATACAGCTGACCCAAATGATGCTTTTTACCTCAAAAGCGCTGAAAAATATCTTATAACTGTGATGGGCTACTACAGGAAATACGTCATAAACGCAATAGAAAAAGTAAGAGATATGAAACTTAAAATTTCAAAAATAGCCCCATCGCATGGAGGTATATGGGAGGGAAACACAGATGAACCTCTAAGGCTGTTTGAAAGTTGGGCTAGGGGCGATCCTGAAAAGAAAAAACTCACGATAGCATATGTATCTATGTACGGATCAGTAGAAGAAGCGATATCCAGGATTTATAATGAGCTTTACTCAAAAGGTATAAAAGTGAAAACTTTTGCTATTACTGATTCTGAATATCCTGACTTTGAAGACTTTCTTACAGAAGCTAACAGCTCAGCCGCTGTTTTGCTGGCAACACCCACTTACGATACAGGCGTTCATCCGAGGATGAAGGTTCTTTTAGAGCTTATAAAGGATAAGTTTAGAGGCACGGGTAAACCTTTCGGTGCTTTAGTTTCTTATGGCTGGGGTTCAAATGCCATAAAGTATATGGAGACAGCATTAAATGAAGCTGGACTTAAAGTTCTCTTTGTTGAAACGTTCAGAGAGAAAATTACAGATGAGCAGGTTAAGAAAGTAGCTTCCGCTATAAGCGAAGCCGTTTAACTTTTTATTTTTACTAGCCATTACATTTTTCTTGGAGAAGCTTTACGCTCATATCTTTTGGGTAATCAATCATGCAGAAAAATTCTAGCGTGTCATTTTTGTTTATCAATGCGTGCTTTACATTTTTGTTTATGAATATAAAATCCCCTTCTTTTAGGTCGATGGTTTTATCTCCGACACATAAAGTGCAGCTGCCCTTTGTTATGATCATCGTCTCTTGATATTCGTGAAAGTGCATTGGTATCAAACCGCTAGGCTCTACAGTAAACTTCCTTGCTGCATAGTTCGCTCCGTGCTCATTAGTAACAAGCCATTGAACAGTTGCACCCCTACTACCATCGATCGGAACTTCTTGTGGTTTCACGTCTCTGATGCTGGATTTATAATATTCCATGACCATTTATGGACTTCTTTCTATATAAGGTTGCTCATGAACAGCCACAAACTTGTGGTTTAGGACTTCTAGCTTTATTCAGCGCAACTACTTGGACGTGAGGCTTCATCTGTGAGCGGTTTACCTGCGCTTTATGCGCAAATTCTAGTTATTATTTTTGATTAGCTAAAGGCTTTTTTATTGCGCTCACAAAGGGGTCATACGATCCCTACTTAATTTAAACGATTCCCTCCTCTTAACTCAAAAGTTTAGCGTTTAAAGCATCTTTTTGAATTCTGCTCTTCCTTCTTCAAGGTCTGCATCTATGTAATAAAGAGGACCATCAGGCTTAACTGTAAGGTAGAAAAGCGTACCGTTTACCATCTCAGTAGACCACTGCATGTGAACGTACTTGCTTATCACTCTCAAAGAAGAATAATCCTGATAGCCATAAAGAGCTTCTGACATTCTCAACTCCTTCTCAAGTTCTGTAACATCGCTTATGAACGTTTCATATCCAGATGGATCGGTAACAGCTAAGGGTTCATGCGCAAGGAGATCTACTATGTTAACGTAATTTCCAGTTTTTATCATATCTTTATATGTATTATAGTACTTTCTAGAATCTTTCTTTACTACTGGATCGTTAATGCTTATGATGTTAAGCTTATCCATGTTTTTCCCTCCGGTCATAAGCTCTAAAGCTTCTTTCTCAGAAGCCTCGCTAGATTTAGATGAAATCAACAAGTTTACACCGTACCCAAATTTAAGAAAATCAGCTATTACCCACTGTCTTATAGTGTCCGCTATAGCTGGATGAATTGAATTGCTGAAAACCGTTAGCACCCTGTAGGCGTTGGGAATTATATACTTAAAAGACGTTTCAGGCGGGCCCTTTATTGAGTGTACATTTCTGGGTTTTTTGCCAACATCAACAAAAACAGGCTCAATTATTTTGAGCCCGCTTTCCCATGTCAAAAAATAAGACCTATTTTCTATCGCAAAATCTCTGTCCTTCAGAAGGCTAGCTTCTCGCGCTGGCTTACCTAAAATTTCTCTGAACTCCATGCTTATAATCGCGTCGCTTACAAATCTAACCTGTTTTGCAACAGGGTTTAACCCTTCAGATATCAGAGCTAGTGAACCGCGTTTCATTTTTGCTGAACCGTAAATTAGCTGAAGAAAGGCCCTTATTCCTTTCTCGCTTTCTATTCCGTAAAACATCGCATCTAGAGAATCAACTATAACAAGATCCCCTTCCTGAAGTGCGTTAACTAGATCAGAAAACACAGTTTCAACGCTTCCACTCATTGCGTTTATTATGTTTATGCTTGATTCTGTGCCCAGCACTTTTAATTTAGCCTTAATCGAACTCTCAGGGTCAGCATAAGATATGTAGGTGCATCTCCCCCGTGAAACGCACGCCTTAAGAGAAAGTGTAGTCTTCCCTATGCCTGGTGGCCCCTCGATGGTTGTGACATAACCTTGAGTGTTTATAACATCTAAAAGGCTCCTTGACAACACCATTTAAATCATAATGCCAAAATAAATACTTTCCCGCAAGCACAAAGGCCATCGCTTCACAAGGGTTTAAATAAGCTTAAAGCTATTAAAAGATAGGGAAAAAGAATGGGTTTAAAGGCTGAAGACCTTGAAAAAATAGTATTTATTTCAGACCCAAAGCTCTCCCCTAAGGGCGATAAGGTTGTTTTCGTTGTTACAAAGCCCTCTATTTCTGACAACAGGTATTATTCAAAGCTCTGGATTTACGACGTTGAAAAAGACGAAACTTTCCATCTAACCAACGGGCCGTCCGATTACTCCCCAGTGTGGAGTGAAAGCTCAAAAGTTTTTTTCCTTTCAAGGAGGACATTAAAGGAGGAAGAAACAGGAGTTGAGCTCTGGGAAGTCGATACAGAAAGGTTTACTGAACCACGGATTGTTCTTAAACTGGACAGCGGTTTTGAGATTTTTGGCCATCATAAAGGAAAAATACTCCTGAGCTTATCAAGCCAAAAGAAAAAGGAAGAGCCTACAGTTATTGAAGAAGTTCCTTTCTGGTTCAATGGGAAAGGTTACATTTATGGTGTAAGGAACACGCTTTACTTAGCCGATTCTGAAACTGGTAATATGGAGAAGCTCACTGACGGAAATGAGGAAATAAGTTTTGCCCAGTTCAGTCCTGACGGTAACAAGATTGCTTACGTTTCATCTGAAGACCATCAGAAACCTTACAGGACTGACATAAAGATGATTGACCTCACGAACGGAGAAATCAAAAAACTAACTAAAGGGCAGTTTACAGTTGAAGACTTTGCATGGAACAGAGAATCTTCGGCTATTGCTTTCAGAGCTGGCGACTATTCTCATGGGCTAAATTCAAACGTCAAGCTCTGGACGTTGGATGTCTCCTCGGGGTTTTTTAAAAAGCTGACCCCAGATGACTGGGATATAGGAAATTACATGAATTCAGATGTGAGAGGACCATCTTCGCTTGGAAAAATCCAGTGGGACGGCAAGTGGATATACTTCCCTCTTAACGACGGAGGCAAAGTATCCCTTCTTAGAACGGATTTAGAAGGGCATACTGAATGTTTGGTTGAAGACAACGTAACCGTTGAAGATTTTTCTGTAATAAATGAAACTGTAGCTCTTACTTTGATGAGTTCTACGAAGCCTTCGGAGCTTCATATATATAAAAATGGGAAACTGAAAAAAGTCACTGGGTTTAACGATGAAATTATTAAAAACTCTAAGTTACAGGTTCCAGAACGCTTTACTTTTAAAGCTTCCGACGGTCAAGAAATAGAGGGCTGGGTTCTTAGGCCAAATAACTTTAAAAAAGGAATAAAGTATCCCGCAATACTGTATATACACGGCGGTCCAGCAACAACTTATGGAGAAAGTTTTCAGCATGAGTTTCATGTGCTTTCGGAATCTGGTTTTGCGCTTGTATACATGAATCCGAGAGGGAGCGCGGGTTATGGAGAGTCATTTAAAGACATAAGAGGAAAATATGGATCTAGGGATTATATGGATATCATGGAAGGATTGGATTATGCAGTTAATCGTTTTGATTTTATAGATAAAAACAGGATAGGGGTTGCAGGTGGCAGTTACGGAGGATTCATGACTAACTGGATAATAGGACACACTGACAGGTTTAAGGCTGCTGTTACCCAGAGATCGATAAGCAACTGGATAAGCTTCTACGGAACTTCAGATATAGGGTATTATTTTGCAGAAGACCAGATTGGTGGGGACGTTGGAAAAGATCTGTGGAATGACGGTCTGATACAGATTTACTGGGAAAAAAGCCCATTAAAGTACGCAGATAAGGTGAAGACACCTACATTAATACTACATTCAGATCAAGATTATAGGTGCTGGATAGATCAGGCTTACCAGATGTTCACTGCACTCAAACTAAAGGGGGTTAAGACAAAGCTCGTTATATTTCACGGTGAAAATCATGACCTTTCGAGAAAGGGAAAACCAAAAAATAGGGTAGAAAGGATCAATCAGATAATTTCATGGTTTAGGGAACACCTACAAGCTTAAGCCGCTAATTTTTCTATAATTCATATAACGTTAATGTATTATGTTCTGAATCATAGAATATAAATAGACTGTGTGGCCCGTCACCGTTATAGGAAGCCTTATGACGACAATTGATAGCTCCATAGTTATACTTGCTATTCTACCTATTGCTGAAGACTTGAAGACGGATTATATAACCGCTGTCTGGGTCAAGGTTGCATATATACTTGTTAACGCTTCTCTGATGCTTAGCCTCGGAAGAATAGCTGACATCTGCAGAAGAAAGAAACTTTACAATGCTGGCTTCGCTCATAGTATAAAGCTTTTCCACGCTTATATTATTTTTATACAGGATTTTTTTAAAGATTGTCATAACTGTTCCTTATCCTTTTACAGGGGGCTCAGCCTGCAGCTGGCAAGCGATTACCTTGCGGGACAGAGGTTCGTGTTCTTTATTTCCATAATCCTTTTCATAATTACAGCATTGATGAGCTCTGCTAGGGGCAAACATAGTTTTCAAAAATTAAATTAAAAAACAATTACTTTTTAGCTGTTATGTTCAGCCAGCCTGATGCGACCGCATCGTACCCATGTATGCTCTCCATACTCCTAACCATTGCGAAGACTCCAGAAATCCCGTTCATGTCTTTAAATTTCTGATATAAATCGCTAACAGCCGAACGGTAAATATCTTCAACAAACTTTGTATTTTTGAGTGAAGAATATATTAGGAAAGCCTCATCAGCCCTCTTCAAAGAGCTGTAGGCCCTTTCGCTCAGTGACCTGTATGCGATATCTATGAGCTCTTCAAACTTGGCAAAGTATTTGCCACTAACCTTTAACGCGACCTTAACCTCTGCTCTCTGCATGTGAGTCGGGTTAACGTCAATACCGTTGAGTTTTGTTCTCATAAGCTCAGCCCCACAAGGACACGCAGAAATTCCAGTAACTTCAGTGCCGATTATGTTTTCTTCAATCTTTCCACGCTCAATCTTTGAGATTTCAAAAAAGCCAAACCTTTCTATGGATTCAAGCCCCGTTACTGGAGATTTTGTAAAAATAAACCCTTCGCCTTTTAACTTTACAACGCTTCTTAATGAATATTCGTGAACTTCCAATAACTTAAGCGCTATCATGCTGGCAAGCTCCTCTATTTTTGAAACAGAAGATACAGCGCTGGATATGCTTACAGCTGTCCTTGACATGTTTATGCCCCTCATTTTCTCAGGAAGGTCAACAAAAGCGTTTACGCTTGCCATTGCAAAATTTAAGTTATCCCTTGAAAATTTTGATACGGGGACTGAAAATCCTCTTATCCCTACCATTTTGATTTCTAACCTTTGCCCCGGCTCTTCATACTGAACGTCCCTTGACCTTTTGGCTATACCTTTCCAGTATTCAGACATTATAACAATTTACAGAATAAACTCATAAAAATCTTTCATTGAAATTAATTTGTTAGCTAAAAACTTGCTGCGCTTTGATTTCGACTAAAGCGTTTAAATCTAAAAGACTTGGATTACCGGGTTTTCCCTTATCGCAATGGCAAGCCTTACAGCTTCTTCTATAAGCCTTTTAGTTAGTTCAACGGCAACCGTATCAATTAGCTTACCTTCAGGGTTGAACTTTTTGTCTGCGTTTGTGAGGATCACCTCAGGCCTTGGTATTACATATGCACCTAGAGCCTCTAAGACCACTCTTAAGTGCTCTTGGGCCCTTGACCCCCCTACGTTGCCAGTAGATGCAGAAAACACTGCGACAACCTTTGAGACAAATGGATTATCAGCAGGTGGTCTTGAGACCCAGTCCAAAGCGTTCTTTAAAACTCCTGAATAGCTGTGATTGTATTCTGGCGTTGATATAAGAATGACATCAGAGGCCCTAACCTTTTCTTTTAGCAGTTTAACATCTTCAGGGGGATCCTTTTCCATATCTTGATTGAACAACGGTATCCTTGAAATGTCAAAAATTTCAGCATGAGAACCCTGCGGAAGCATCATAAAGGCGTTTTCAAGCAGTAACCTGTTGTAGGACCCTTTCCTTACGCTTCCAGGTATACCTAAAACATTTAGCTTATCTGCGTTCATGCGGCTTTTATAACAGTGTTATTATTTATGTTTTAAGGTTGAATTTTTGTCTTTTAATGTTTTTATTTTTAAAAAAATTTAAATTGTTTTAACGCATTTTGATGCATAAAACTCAAAGCGGTTTAAAATCCTAACAATCTACTTTGTAACCATTCTCTGGAAAAGAGGTATCGCTACAGCAAAGGTTACGACTGAGTATATGAGAAGCACTAGCACGTCGTTCCAGACAGCGGAAAATGGTGCGTTCATGACCATTACGGACCTGAATCCCGTAACGGTGTAAACAAGGGGAAACATGTATGCTATGTCCCTTAGCCACCAAGGCAGCTGAAGGACTGGATAGAATATACCCGAAATGAATATCATGGGCATTTCTAGCATCAGCATTATCATCTGGGCTGACTCCTGATCGCTTACAAAGCTCGTAGCTATAATCCCCAAACCTGTAAAAGCGAGTATTCCTAGGAAAAGTATCAACGCCATCAGGAAAACATTTCCGTATATCTTTACTCCAAACAGCAAAATTGATAAAATGACTATAATGATCCCGCTTATTATCCCTCTAACTGCCTGTGCCATAGCTTTTCCCATAACTATTGAAAATCTTGAAACCGGTGTCATAAGGATCCCATCCATAGTTCCGAGCTCTCTTTCCCTTGAGAATGCCATAGCAAGCCCTGCAAGTCCGCCCATTACAACGCTCATAGCTATAAAACCAGGAGCGAGGAATTCAAAACTGCTCGGGGATCCGGGAATCAACCCCTGAAAGTTAACGGATATGGTCCCAAGAGATGTTGGGAAGCCTTGATTCATGTTAAGCTGCACATTCAGCTGCGAGAAAATCTGCTGAATCCCAGCAGTCACTATCTGATCAAGGGTTGGGTTCATCTGATCAACTATAACCTGTACATTTGCCTTTCCCGAGCTAAGTTCTTGTCCAAGACCCTGTCTGAATATAACAACAGCATAAACTTTACCCTGTAGCAAAGCCTGTTCAGCCTGCGCAAGTGAGCTGTAAGTTATAACGTTAAAGGAACCTCCTGATTGAGCCATGTAGATAAAACTATTTATGGTGCTGAGGGCAGCAGCAGACTGATCCTGATTGACTACGGCTATAGGTATATGAGTAATCGTCCCGTTACTAGGGAACATGTATCCAAAAAGTAGCATGAGCAAAATCGGAAGCAAAATCATGGAAACGAGCCTAGCCCTTACCCTGTAGAACTCTGTCAGGTCTTTTCTCATTATCACGTAAAGATGATATAAAGGTCCTTTCATCACCATCCCCTTCTTCGCAGCCTACCAGTTATTTCATCCCTTAGTTCTCTTCCTGTTAGCTCCAGAAACACATCTTCTATCTTGCTGGCCTTATATTTCGCTTTAAGGTCTTCTTTTTTACCGATTTCGAGTATCTTTCCCTTATCCATTATCGCCACTGTATCAGAAAGCTCATCTATTTCATACATGTCATGTGACGTAAGTATTACTGTTAGCCCTTTGTTTTTCAGGTTTAATATGTAATCTCGAACCCATCTTACGCTCTGCGGGTCGAGCCCGTTAGTCGGCTCGTCCAGAATCACGAGTTTTGGATCGTGTAGGAGCGCTCTGGCTATGTTCACCCTTTGCCTCATACCTGTTGAAAATGTTCCAACTGGTTTGTCCTTTACCGCTATGAGCTTTACTTCCTCAAGGAGCTCTTTGATCCTCTCTTTTAAAACCTTTGGCTCAAGCCCGTAAAGTTTACCGAAAAATTCAAGGTTTTCAACTGGGGTTAACGGCGCATAAAGTATAAGCTTTTCCTGAACTACGCCTATAAGTTTTCTAACTTCCTGAGCCTGCTTCATTATGTCATAGCCTTCAACATAAGCTCTGCCTGTGCTTGGCCTAAGTACTGTGCATATCATCCTTATTAGCGTGCTTTTACCGGCACCGTTCGGTCCAACCAGCCCGAATATTTCTCCCTTCTTTACCTTAAACGATACTCCGTCTACTGCTATAAGGTTACCAAAATATTTTGTCAGGTTTTCTGCTTCTACAGCGTAGCTCATCTTCTCCTCGCCATGGCTGCGACTATGATCGCCACGATAACCAGCACTATAGCTATTACAATTCCGTAAAAGACGGGAGGAGTAGAAACGTAGGCTAAAATTTGGTTGATGTAAGATTCCTTTATTATAAAGTTTACCGGCATCCTTTCGCTGAAAAGCTGTCCAGGAGCGTTGTCCTGAAGCCAAGTAGTCACCATTGTACCCCTGAATGTACCTGTTGGGGCGCCTGATCCCACTTCAAGCGAAAACACCGCTGTTGCGCTTCCCCCAGGAGGTATATCCCCCAGATAGTCGTATGTATTTCCGCTGAGCATGTTGGGGAGCAGAAGCTCAGCTTGGACGTCCTTAGCTGTAGAGTTGCCATAATTGGTTATATTGTAGGTTATGGTTACGTCTGAAGCTCCCTGGGTTAATGAAACTGATTCGGGAGAAACGCTTAGCTGAGCTCTGGAAGAAATCGGAACACTCAAATCTGAAATGTAGCTTTTTCCGTTATATGATATTTTCAAGCTGACTTCAGCATACGATGGTGATGAGGCGCTGCTGTTAATGCTTACAAGGTAAGTAAGCTGCACTGGTGTTCCAGGAGGCAACAATCCTATTGTAGTGCTGGATGGCGATGCAAGGCTCATTGGTCTCGAAACAGAAACGTTTACGTTTACGTTGCTGGCTGTTACGTTGCCTGAGTTTACTACCGATATCATGAGCTCAGCGTCCTGAGTTCCAGGAAATATCTGAGTGGGGTTAAGACCAAAGCCCTGAACAGTTACATCAGGAGCTCCGAGAACAGGCACATACACTTGCTGTACGGTTTCTATCCCGTTGTTCCACTGCAATGTTACATTTAGCGGGTAGTATCCAGTAACTGCCGAAGAGTTCACATTTAGGTAAAATTCCAGAGGCACGCTAACGCCCGGAGGCACGGTGCCCACGAACTCCTGAAGCTTGCTGCCAGAAGCCGCGTAAAACGGGTACTTTAAATTCAAGCTTACCGTGGCGTTATAAGCTGTATTGGTTCCCGCGTTTCTAACAACAAGCGTAAGCGGAAGCCCAGAAGCACCAGGATATGCAAGTGTTGTTCCGCTTCCCCAGTACAAAGAATAAACTTGCATGCTTGAAAAGGTTGATATCGGGAGCTGAGCATAGTATGTAAAGTTCTTCTGAGAGCCTGCTTCAATATAACTTACCGTTACAGGTAATGCATAAATGCCACTCACAGCTTTATAGCTCACGTTAATGTATGAGATAAACGGAACTGTCCCTCCAGGAGGTATGAAGGAGGCGTTTTGAGGTTCACTTATAACGTAAAAAACGTTTGTACTTTCAGCTTTCACGCTTACATTTGTAGCAGGAAGTTGCCCAGCGTTAGTTACGTATATAAAAAGTGGCACATTAAAGGAACCAGGCTCAACCTCTATCGGAGAAGAAGATGGTCCAAAGCTTACCCCCGTTATTGAAAGCTCCTGTACTTGAGCATAAACGGGCGTCGCAGCTATCATTAAACATATCAGTACAAGAGACAGTATTGATTTTTTCATACCAAAACCGTTGTAAAGGATATATAAAACGATTTTGATATTTCTAAATAATAACACCTGCTAATAAAATGTAAAAATTAAGTTAAATATTGTTATATTATGTAATAAATTGAAAAATTTATATGGATCTTCTGACTAAAAATATACAAAATGTCTCAAAGTTTGCAAAATTCTAAAGGAACACAGGGAAACATGCTGGAGAAAGGTTACGTAAAGTCTCTCACCAAGCTAGTAATATATATAATAATTTATGCGGTTGTAATGGCAGCCTTCCAATGGTTGGAAATAAACGTTCTGCCCGAGCTCAAAGCTTATAGCGTTTATATAAACGTCGGACTCACATTTGTTTTCGGCTACCTCATAATAGTTGCATTTGCCGATACCATCTATCATTTTATGCGGATCAGATACCCTCATGACGTTGCGAGGGCTTTCAGAAACGTCTTCCTTCTCATAGGAGTTGGTGCTCTGATAACCGCGATAGCAGGAGCTGTTGGCGGAGGACTCGCAGGCGTAAGCGTAGGTGGTTTTCTTGGAATAGTGATAGGCTTTGCTACACAACAGGTTATGGGTCAGGCGGTAGCCGGCTTGTTCCTTCTTATTTCTAGGCCTTTTAAGATCAACGACCATGTTAACTTGCTTGGTGAAGAAGGTATAGTAGAGGATTTAGGCATACTGTTTACGGTAATAAAGAAGATGGATAACACGACAACAGTTTTGATACCTAATAACATGATACTCGGAAACAAGATCTACGTCCTGCCTCCAGTACAGCAACAGCAAGCGCAAAGCGCAAAGTAAATTTTTATTCTTTTGTTTTTATTATAACTTCGTTTTCCATTTCTCCTTTGCACATTATAACGGCTTCTGCGAGAGCTTCTATTGGTCCACAAGATTCCACGTCAGGGTCGCATACGAATATTACCTTTGAAACTTTCATGCTATAATTAATATGAGTCAAAAAGCTGTTCCAGAATTCATAGCTTATTGTTCTGCTGTCATAACCTATGATTCCAGGCGTTATATTACCTGTCTCGTAGACCACAAGCACTACGTTTTCTTTTTTCTCGGCGTTTTTTATGACTTCCTCTGCAAGCCTTTTTGCAATAGCCTTTACGTCTCCCATGTTTTTACCCTTGAACCTATCATCAACAAAGCTTGGCAACACTTTAAGTTCTTCAACCCCAATTTTTGTTTTGAACTTACCAGCATTAAGGACAATCACGTTAGAAGATCCTAACCTATCGATAATCATTTCAAGAATCTGATCCCTCAGCGTAAAAGATGAACCGTTAATGACTATGACCCTTTTCTTTGTAATAACTTCTTCTAAGTTTTCAGCCCCCCTTATTTTGCCAATTATAGGGCGTTCTTCTGATTTTTTTAATATTTCTTCTATTATTCTGTGATCTGGCTCGTACTCTCGTGAGCTACCGAAAGAGATCGGAAGCCTCCCTATTTCCGCTATCAAAAAAAAGTAACCAGCAAAGCCTTCCTCAGAAACTTTTTCCTTTATCCTTTGCTCCATAGAAGAAACCATATATTCCTGCCATCTTTCATAAACAAAAACCGCATACGTCCTTTTTAAATCTAAACCTGAAGCTAACGAATGAAGGCTCTGTGAGGTAAAAAGCCTCTCCAACCCAATAAGCAACAAATGTCGTGTTTCTTCATCTCCAAAGTTCTCTTTATAAACTGACCGTTCTTCGTTTAAAAGAGATGTATTTGATTCTACAATTCCGGGAAACAGAACGATCTTTATTTCTATTCTTTTTTCTTTAAGCCTTTTGTAGGCACTCTCTATGGCCTCTTTTATTCCAATTTTTTCTTGAGACGTTACGACGTTAACGTAAAAAACCATGCCATCTCCTACTTTTTCGCTGTAAAAATCCGAAATAGAATTCCCAGTAATTGCCTTTTTAATTTCGCTTTTTGAGATAAAATCGATAAGCGCAACCGTTTTGCCTCTGAAAGCTATGTTAGAAGCTAAACTAATGATCGATGGATATACTAAGCTATAGCTTAAAGCGGGGAATACTTCTATTTTCATTACTCATTTTAATATTTTATTAATATTTGATTATAAATCTTTATTATCTTTCATTTTTTGTATAATGTTTAAATTTTAGTTTAAAAAATAGTTAATATAGTTAATGAAATTAATAAACATCCTTTATTTTTTGCTTCCTTTTTTAATTTCTTTTATAGTTACTTACTTTACTTTTGCAAACGTTTACCTAATTTGGTTCACTTATTTTCTGTGGCTATCTATATTTGTTGGTTTCTTTAATTTCATAACTTTCTTTATACTGTATTTAAGATCCAGAAGATACAAAACAAGAGTAATAGGTAAAGATCAGAACCTAAGAGTTGCAGCGTTTGTTACTTCATATAATGAGGATCCGGAAATTGTTAAGGGGACTTTAAGGTCGGTAAAGGTTGCGCTACGTAACAGAGGTGATGTTTTCCTGCTTGACGATTCTACAGATGAAAAAATAGCAAAGGAACTCTCTGATTTTTGCAAAAATAATGGAATTTATTACTTTCACAGAAGTACAAGAAGGGGTTTTAAGGCTGGTGCTATAAACGATGCCTTAAAACAGATAGATGATAAATATGATTTGGTCGCCATTTTTGACGCCGACCAGAGGCCTACTGAGGACTTTTTTGATGAAGTTTTACCTTATTTTAAGGATGAAACAATTGCTTTTGTACAGGTTCCTCAAAAATATACAGAGCTGAGAACAAAGGTAGCAGAAGGTTCAAGGTATCAGCAAAACCCATTTCTTTATCTTATAATGCAGGGGAGGGATTACACGTCTGCCTTTTCGTTAGGATCGGGTACAGTTTACAGAATTTCGGTTTTAAAACAAGTGGGTTATTTAGATGAAAGTAGCATTACAGAAGATGTCGCAACTTCTATAAAAATACACGAGCTAGGTTATCAATCTAAATACGTAAACAAACCTCTTATATGGTATGGAGAACCCCCTACTGACATAAATGCTTATTTTATTCAGCAATCCAGATGGTCATTTGGAAGTTTTCAAATTATAAAAAAGATACTTAAATCGGATCTAAGCTTTTCAGCCTTTATCGACTACTTATCTGGATGGTTTTACTGGGTTGAAGCTGGGCCTTTAACGCTTTTCCAGCTGCTAGCTCCACCTATCTTTATACTATTCTACATACCGATAGTAAGGATAAATCCCGCGCTTTATGCTTTGATTTACCTTCCTTTTGTAGTTTTTTCCTTTTCGTTTTATGGTTTGGTAATGAAAGAAAAAGAGTATGGATTGAAAGGGTTCTTATATCACCAGTTTCTGGAATATATGGTATTTTTCCCTGTAACTCTATCGTTCTTAGCGTGGCTTTTTAGAAGAAGGGTGCCTTTTAGGGTAACACCCAAAGGAAAAACCGTAAAATATAGCAGGCAGCTCATAGCACACATATTGTTCCTTATATTGCTCTATTTAACGCTGGCTAAAGGAATTATTATGACATACTTAACTGGAAATATGCTTCTTAAAGAAGCCCTGATAATAAACTTAGCATGGGCAGCTTTTCATGCATCTTTTCTAACTGGAGGATTCTACTTTGCATTAAAGAGTAGCAATTTCAGCGATCAGCACAAACAATTTCTCATAAAAGTGACCTAATTTAAATACCAAATGACTTTTTATTGCTGGTATTTATAAAACTGATCTTCTACAGATTCAATTGCATAATAAACGTCAGAATTTTTAAGCCAACATCTGCATTTTCTACGTAAATCTTATTTACTCAGTTTAAGTTTTTAATAAAAGGTGCAAGGATTGAGCTATGTTTTAAAAGTTGATAGGCTTGTTGTTAAGTACGGAGATAAAGTGGCTGTAAACGGTTTATCGTTTATCATAAACGAAGGAGAAGTTTTTGGGCTTTTGGGTCCTAACGGTGCTGGCAAAACTTCAACTATTAGGGCTATAATGAACATTGTAGATTATCAGGGGTCTATCGACCTTCTTGGCAAGGGAAGACCCAAAGGAGAACTCATGAACAACATAGGGGCTGTCATGGAAAGTCCTGCACTTCTTGAATCGCTTACAGTCAAGGAGTTCCTTGAGCTGGTTGCTTCTCTGAGAAATGTAAACGATACTCAGAGGCTAGATCATCTTATAGACGCTTTTGAGCTCAGACAGTACCTGGGAAATTATATAATGAACCTTTCGCAGGGTAACAAACAGAAGGTATCGATAGTTGCAGCAATCATGCACAGGCCCAAGCTGCTTATTCTAGATGAACCTTTTAACGCGCTTGACGTAAAATCTGCGAGAATTTTCAAGGAGATAATTCAAAACCACAAGAAAGAAGGTGGAGCAGTGCTTTTCTCAACGCATATAATGGAAATAGCAGAAAAGATATGCGATCGTATAACTATAATAGATAAAGGTTCAGAGGTAACTTCAGGACCAACTCAAGAAATACTGGAAAAGCTCCATGCGGGGTCTCTTGAAGAGGCTTTCCTCAAAGCAATACATGCAGAGGAACAGATTAAGGAGCTAACAGAAGCTCTATGAAAAGAGTTAGCATAGAGGACGCTCTTGCGAGAGAGTTTCTCGTTACTGGCTACATAGCGGCAAGACAAACCGGGTTCAGACCGTCTAACCTTAGGAGATCCATCAGAAACGTAAGATTTACAAAGATCATTTATACTGTTATTTTTTCGTTTTATATAGCTCTTTTCGCACTATTCACAAGCTTCAAGCAAATAGGTTTCGGCGTTTTTGCAGCTTCTATGCTAACATTTGCAATGAGCGGTCTTTCGGTCAGCAGCATGATGACTCCCCTTTCATATGCAATATACGGATCAACCAACATAAGGGACTTCCTTCTCAGCACTTCACTTGATGCTGATCAGATACATAGGCTTGTAGGCAAGGCTATTTTCAAAACTGTAGACTATATAGTTTATGGAACTCTCGGAGTATCTTTGATAATGAGCCTCGTTTTTAAAGAGTTTTACATTTTCTTCAGCGTTGCAATTGGCCTTTCTCTAGGAATGCTTTTGCAACTTGCAGCTCTTGAGCTATCATACAGAAGATCAAGAACTAGGGCGTCTTCAGTTGCTACTAGGAGCGTTGCTTCATTACTCCCGATGGTTTTCATTATACCAATATTCCTTTCGGGAACCCTTTATAGGTTAAGCCTTTCAAGCTTAAGCTCTTTTTATTTTATACCACCGATTAGTGCAGCCTTTGGAAACAGCTTATACGGTGCAATAACGAACCTTTTCTGGATTGCTGTATTTGTTTATGGAGTTTACAGGCTTATCCCCGATGTCAGCTGGAAACTCGTGAGCGGACCCCCTTCTGCGTTTTTTCCTGTTCTTGCTAAAAAAGTTTCAAAGGAATGGAAGATAATACGTTCGAAAACTTTAGCGCTTCTGAGAGCCGACTTTCAGGCAGCGAGCAGATCCCTGTTAGGAGCGTTGATAGGTGGTCCGCTCATAGTTTTTTTGGTTATACTCATGAATGGCATTTCTTCATCAGCCTCGAATGTTCTGGCCTTTACGCTCGGGATAGAAATGGCATACCTTTCTATAATGATACCTTACGCATTTTACGCCATGGAAATGCGGGGGGCATCAGCTTTAAGGATGCTCCCATTGAGCAAGGTTAAAATAGCTTTGCCAAAACTTCTCCTGCTATTGATAACGTATTATCTTTATGAAGGCAGTCTTACCGTTGTCATGCTGATAAAGCACGCTGGAATTTTGAGCATGTTGCCATTCCTCATAGGATTTTTTGGACCTGCGGCCAGCATACCCATGACTGGGATAATATTTGAGGAAACGCTGAAGTCTGGAGGCAGTCCAACTGTTATGCTTACGATAGCTTTCTTTATGGTTTCGGCTATAATAGTCGCTGTGCCTTATGCAGTTTACTTTTTAATAAGATTTTTCGGCTTAGGGTTGTTTAATTCAATAATTGCTATGGTAATCACTGGTATGCTTGAGTTTATAGTGCTTACGTTTTTGCTAAGCCTTTACGATTAGTTTTTTAATAAACGTATTTGTTAAAAATTTAGCAAATATTAAATAAAACTGTTTATAAAGATAAATCCCATGAAAGCGTTAGAAGCGGTGATTTTCTTATTCATAGTATTGGCCGCATCTTTGATCTCATATAACCTCGGTGCAAGTAGACCTGCTCAAGGGGTTTACCTTATATCAGCTTCACTTTATACGCCAGTTCTTACGAAAACTCTAAAGGAAATGAACTTAAGCGGATCCGTGGTTTCTATGGGCTCAGTCGCTGCAGCTCAAAACGTTCTGCTTGCTCCTTCGCGATACGCTCTTTTCCTCTCAGTAGATCCCGCTGTTATAGAGGATCTTCTTTACCCAAATAACATAAGCTCATGGTATATTGCTCTTGCTTCAGATCAGATGGTCATAGGGGTCTCGAGGTATTCGCCTTATTTTTCCCAATTAAAGCAGCTTAACACAAGTCTTTACTCAGCTATTGCTTCAGGTAACGTTTCTTCTGAAAGGTTTTACTTTTCAAAAATACTTAGCATAGTGCTCTCGAATAATTCGGAGATCGGAACTTCTAACCCAAACACAGATCCTGAGGGTTATAGGGCATTAATGATGTTACAACTTTCATCCCTCTTTGTAAAAGAAAATGAGAATTATTACCTCAACGAGCTCAAACAGTTAAATGAGTCTGGTAGAATTACGGAGGTTCCGATGGGCTCAGAATTGTTTGCCTATCTTCAGTCTGGAAAGATTTACTATGATATAGCGCTCTACCTCTCTTCTGCTGTTTCTCATAAGATCCCGTACATCCTGCTTCCGCCTCAGGTAAATCTCGGATCTGCAAATTACTCTTCATTTTATTCTGAAGCCAAAGTTACAATTATATCCGAAGGCAGAATGGTAACACTACAAGGGGCCCCTATTTATGTTTCGATAACGATACCAAATTCATACCCAAACAAACAGCTTGCTTCTGCCATAGCTCTGTTCTTAATATCTCCTCAGGGAAAAAAGGTGCTTAAAAGCTACGGGGTCAAACCGCTTAGCACAGCAATATTTTACGGTAACCCAGAAGCGGCTCCAGAACCGTTAAGATCTTTTATCAACACAAGTGTGCTGACATATGAATGAAAAACTCTTTATCTCACTTACTTACTTGATGATGCTTCTGATAATCCTGCCCATGATAGTTCTTTATTACGAAGCGGGTTTTACGGGGCTAACCTCAGCTTTTGATAATGTTCAATTCCTTGAATCTCTTGGTGTAACTTTTATGGGAGCTACAATTGCTACCATGATAAACGTCTTCCTTGGTACTCCTGTTGCGTACGCTTTATCCAGAAAGATAGTAAACCTAGAATCCGCTTTTTATGATGTGTTCCTTTCCCCCGTTTCTATCCCCCACACTGTAGTAGGGATAATGCTACTTCTTACTTTTTCCCCATCTTCTCCATTTTTTCCTCTTTTAAGGTACATAAACCCTGTAGATGATATGTTTGGCTTATCGCTTGCAATGTTTTACGTTTCTTCGCCTATATACATTATGTCTATAAAGGAGGCTTTTGACAAAGCCGATCCTGAACTCGAATACTTTATACAAAGCCTTGGAAAGGACATGTATTTTATCTTTCATAGGGTCATTCTCCCAGAATTTTCAGGAAGTATTATTAGGATAGCATTGCTTTCGTTAGGAAGGGCAATAAGCGAGTTCGGCTCAATAATAATAATAGCTTACAGCGTCACGTTGCTCCCAATATTTCAATACGTTATGCCCGCCACTGTTTTTATATGGTACAGATACGATGTTTATGGCCTAGCTTCAGCTCTAGGTTATGCATCTGCCCTTCTTACAATCTCATTGTTTATATCTTTCTTCATCTATGTTTTAACAAGAAAAAATGCACACTCTTGAACTCAGGAATTTGACAATAACGAGGGGGAACCTAGTTATAGGTATATTTAACAAAATATTTAGAGAAGACGAAAAGGTTCTCGTATATGGGCCCAACGGATACGGGAAGACGACGCTCCTTTTAGCAATCGCAGGAATAATGAAGCATTCAGGAGAAATACTGCTTGACAATAGATTGGTTACTTCTGAATCTCTTGATAAAAGGGGGATAACTTATGCTCCTGCAAAACCATCGCTCATAAACAGCATAACTGCGCTTGAAAATCTTAAGATTTCAGGTGAAAGAGCTGTTGAGATAGCTGAAAGTATAGGCTTAAAAAACGTATTCTTTCAAAAAGCTTACAGGCTTAGCGACGGCATTAAAAAACTTATTCAGGTCTCCATGGCCATAGGTAGTAAGTCCACAGTTATCCTTTTGGATGAGCCTTTTGCTTTTGTTTCAGAAGAAAATTCAATTCTTGTAAAATCTGTAATAGATCAAACAAAAGAAAAGATAATAATCATGACATCTCACGAAAAGCTACAGCCTTTCTCAGAATACATAGACATCAGTGAATATCAGCTAAGCCTTAAGTAAATCTAACCTTTAGCTCTCTTCCATTTTTATCGAAAGCTCTAATTTCAGATGGAAGCCCTATGATCATTATTATAGGACCCATACCATATAAAAGGTCCTCTTTTGATGGGAGAGCTACACCGCTTGGATGTGAATGAATAGAACCTATTATGCTTCTGTCAGGAGGTAGAAGGTTCATGTTAAAGATAGCCCTTGTCCTTCCGCCCCGGGCCATGGGGGGTATGACAAATGATTCAACGCGTGCCGATTCTTTCTCGAGTCTGCCTTTAAGCAAAAGTATTATTTCATTAGGAAAATTTTCTTTGGCATATTCAATGACGCTTTCCTTAAGATCCTTTGGCATGTAAACAGTGTATTCTGTCTTTTCTCTCGACATTTCTTAGGTTTAAATACAAAACGCAATATTTTAAGCTATTTTTAAATACTCACTTTTTGTTTCTCTTTAATCTTCTTTCAATAATGTAGGCTGCAGCAACACCAACAAAGTAAAGCCCAGAAAGTATTATTCCTATTGTAGTCTCTATTATCCCTCCTGTGGTTCCTGGCGAAATTATCCAGGCTATTATGAACGCGCCTATTATTCCCCACCTCCATCCGCTCTTCCAGCTCTTTGCTGAAACTATACCCATGAAAGTCAGCACTGCCATCGCCATTGGATACTCAAAAGCTATGCCGGTTGCCATCATAAGAGATATTACCGTGTTTATAAAAGCCCTCACGCTCAGCGTTGGCATTATACCGAGAACCTTTGCGTATATGACAACGAACCTAAGCATGAAAGGAACAATTATAAAATAGGCAAAAGAAGCGCCTGCGGCAAAAAGCGCTCCAGCAGGAAACACCGCGAGCTTTATCAGCTTCTTTTCGTGCTTGTAAAGACCTGGGGCTACAAAGGCCCACAGCTCATAGATGGCTATTGGAACGGCTATAAAAAGAGAAAGAAAGAAAGATACATAAAACGAAGCGAAAAGAGGGTCGAATGTGTTCACGTTTATAAGTATCATTCCCTTTGGCAGCTCGTTGTATATGAATGCCTTTATGACATAGTCTGATATGCTTGAATATATGCTCGGATAGGGCACAGGTATTGTGTACCCTGCATACTCGACCATCCTTATGCCGAAAGCAAATGATACAAAAAATACCAAGGCCAGAACAACCAATATCGTCCTTAGCCTTCTTAGAAGCTCAGTTATGTGAGAGATTAATGGTCTTTCGTTGTTTTCCAGCTCAGTTCTCTCCATTTTCTTTCTTTAACCTTTTTACTTCTTCCTGCAATTCCCTTACCTGTCTTTCCAATTCCTTAACCCTTATGTCGTTGTTGCTGTTTGTATAGCTTCTGCTTGCTGTGCTGTTATCTGTGAAAGAATAGTTCATGTCCATGTCGGAAAGCTCTTTTGTTATCTCCTTTCTGAACTCTTCTTCAGATCTCTTTAGCTCGCCCCACCATTTGCCAAACTTTCTGAACGTGCCGGAAAGATCCCCTTCTCCGCCTAACAGCAAAATAGCTACAAAAACAAGTATGAGGGTATCGGTAAGGCTTCCGAGCATTTTAGCTCGTTGTCTTTTCTTCTTTCTTCAGTTCTTCTAACTGCTTCTGAAGCTCAGCTATCTGCTTCTGGAGCTCTTCAACCTTCTGCTCTTTAGATTGAGTAGAATTTGCCTGAGTCATCTGTTTGAGCTCCATCTCTGCTTCCAGTTCGCCCTTCTTGAACTCGCCTTTCGCCCTTCCCATAGATCTAAATATTTCAGGTATCTTGCTAGTTCCAGCTAGAAGGACTACGGCTACTATTATCACTATTATTATATCGGTGGCGCTACCTATCACACATGTTCACCTTAATCAGAAGTTTGCACAACGCGTTAATAAACGTTGCTAGTGACTCATTTATAAAGGCGAGTGTTTTATTTTTTAATAAAACAGTTTTACATTTGTATGCTTAAGATAAGCTGGAGTATAAAATTTAATTGGATCTTACATTATACATATAAACTATATTCCGTCATATAAGTTATGCCTCTCATCAAGTACGAAGAAGTCGAGAAGATAATAGAGGGCTTAAAGTTACAGCCCTTAAAGACGAAGGATGTCGATGTTATTAATTCCGTCAACATGATAGTTGCTGAGGATGTTTTGAGCCAGAACGATATACCGCAGGAAAATATAGCTGCCCAAGATGGTTACGCTGTAAGCATCCATGAAGGAGAAAGCTATGAAATAGTAAGCTCGAATGAGCTCAAAAAAGGACAGGCATCTTATGTTATGACTGGCATGAAGCTTCCTGTAGGAGCTAACTCGATAATCAGGATAGAAGAAGCAAGGGTTGTTGACAACAAACTTTATCCTGCAAGGGGGCCAAAACCGTGGAAAGATGTAGAGAGGGCTGGAGAAGATATAAAAGCTGGAGTAGCGCTTCTTAGAAAAGGAAGCTTTGTTTCGCCTTATCATGTTCCTTTATTTATAGCAGCAGGCATAAAATCGGTAAAGGTATTTGAAATATGCGCTGGATTAGTATCAATAGGCGATGAGCTTGTGCCTTATAATCATGATAATGGTATAAGGGATGCTATAGCTCCCATGATAATGAACCTCCTACCGTTTGCTGAAAAGAAATACACGCTGATAGGGGACGATAAGGAAAAGATAAAGCAAGCGCTTAACGAGTTTTCTAAGGATTGCGATTTAATCTTCACAATTGGAGGCTCTTCTGTGGGCAAAAAAGATTATACCAAGAAGGCTATTTCTGAAGTTGGACAGCTACTTTACGAAGGTGTTCAGACCAATGTCATAAAGAGGGGAGGCCTTGGTATAGTTAACGGGAAGCCTGTTATAGCGCTACCAGGAAGGATAGTTTCTGCAGCAACAGTATTCAACGCTGAAGGGCTTCACGTTGTTTCAAAGATGATAGGCGTTGAGCTAAGAAAGTACAAGGACGTTGAACTTGGAGAAGATGTAGATGTGAAGCACAGCATGAATGCGACTTTCCTCTTTAAGCTCGATGACAGCAAAGCTTATCCTCTAAGGTGGGGGACAGGCCTTTACAGTGAGCTGGCTAAAGCAGATGCTTTTGGTTACTTAGAAAGAAACAGAGAATACAGAAAAGGGGAAAGGATAACCGTGCAGCTTTTTTGGAAGGGCTCGCCTTAATACTCATTCGATACATTTATAACTTTGTTAAATCAAAAATATAATATGAGCGAAGAAGAATCATGGATAAGTAGCATAATAAAGGCTATAGAAGGTACAAAAAGCACGGCCGAAATAACTTTTGACAATCTTAGTGTAAAGATTCAAGGAACGAGCACAGCTATAATTATAACTGGAAAAATAACGTTTACGGCTTATCCGTTACAGTCCGAAAAAGTTGAAAAAGAACACGCTTGAAAAGCTTGAAGTATACGGCACAATTAAAGTAAAGATAAACGATAAAGCCTTTGCTACTGTACATTTTAACAAAAATAAAATATCTTTTTTTATTTTTGAAAAAGAGTTGTTTAGCAAAATCCTTAAAAAAACAGGCTTGAGTATAAAAAACATAACAAAGCTAGGAGAAATATCTGAAAAATTGAACAAAATAGGTATCGGCATATCAATTTCAGATTCAAAGGGCCTGATAATAAAGCTGGGTGCCGGAGCTTATAATCCAATAATAAAAGCAAAGGTAAACATGAAAAGGATTTCCGATTTCTTATAAAATAAATTTTAATTTATTATCTCTTTAAACCAATTGCAGCTTTTTCATCAAAACTTTCAGGTCTTCTTTTGTATTGACATTAAAAAAACTATCAAGGCCAGGATCAACATCAATAAATTTCTCCGCATCAATAAAAATAGGATCTGGCAGCTTCCTTACGAGTTCTTTTACAGATGTTACAGAATTTGGTTTTATTTCTTTTAAATCTGCTTTATTATAGACCGCGCATAGAACTTCCAGTGTTCCGTCTTTAAGGACTGGCAAAGCTGCCGAATGATTTTGAGCCTTAAAATAAAGCATCTCAATAACTTTAGGGTTTATAAGAGGCATGTCTACAGCCAAAACTGCAAAGTATTGATGTCTCGAACTTTGCGCAGCTGTTAACAGACCACCAACTGGGCTCATAGTATAAACCGAGTCTTTTAAAATCCTTGTCTGAATAGGAAGCGAGTTTTTAAACTCTTTATCTTCCTTGTTTCCTATAATTATCATGATGTCATCGGAAAGTCCTGAAATTCTATCGTAGATAACCCTTAAAAAAGGCAAGCCGTTAACTTTCAAAAATGCCTTATCTGAACCCATCCTTGAACCCTTTCCGCCAGCTAGTATGGCTATCGAAAGTTCCAACATAATAATATTATATATAATGATATATTAATGCTTGTACACTCTATTTGCAAATAAACTTCTAAAATTGGATTATGATCCTAAGAAAAAGAAAATCCCCAATACGGTTGCGCCCAAGCCCGAACTGCAAAAAATCTAGATGAATTTTGTATTCGTTATTCGCCATCACTATATTTTTAGCGATAAAGATATGAAGCAAATTAAGCAAAATACGGCGTTATCATATAATTTATGATAACCGATAGACATTGACAAAAACAACTTTTGTTTAGCCGTCTTAGAGTTAAATTTTAATTCTATTACTTTTTATAATATTATTTTAAATAATCTCTCGGCTTCTATAGGCATAAATAAAACAGGTATGCCGTTTATTTCCTTTAAATCTTTAATGCTGTAAGTTACAATACAATCTGGCTTTCCAAAATTTTTAATGAACGTTTCTATCTGCTCTATTTCTGAAGCACACAGCACTCTTTTGACATTGGCCGGGAAGCTCATCCCCTTAAATCCTTCTATAATTATGTAATCTTTCTGATCCTGAAAGATTCTAAGAATATCGTCAAACTTGATGTTCTTTGTTTCTGATCTCTTTATAGTAATTATTTCACTATCTGTTATTGCTACAACAGTCGAGGCGCCTGCATTTAAGTGCCGCCATGTGTCTTTTCCTTTCATATCTAGAGTAAAATCATCAGAATGAATATGTTTCACCGTGCCTACGTTTTTGCCTTCTTCAGTTAGCTTTTTAACTATAAGCTCTATGGTTCTGGTTTTGCCGGTTTCGCTTTCACCAATTATATTTATTACCTTCATTTTTTATCTTGTCTTAAGAAATATTCCTATAACATTAATATATAAATAGCTGTCTGACCTTTTTCTTAATTTTTTAAAAAAGCTTTTTGCCGATTTCGCAAAAGGATTAGGATTATCTATTTTTCTATAGAATTTAGGACACGCGGAAAAACGTATTCTTCTTCAGCATTGTGGTGCTCTATTAAAAGCCCTACTAGCTCGCTGTACTTTTTTGAAAAATCTTCTTTTTCAGCCTTTTCAAGATAAACAAGAATCGAAGTTATTTCTTGGTGCTGGGACGCAATCTCTTCGGACCTCTCATCGAATATTCCTTTTTCGATCATAAACGGAAATATCCAAGTTTCTTCACTGTACATATGGTTCTGAAGTTTTTCTACAAGCTCATCGAAGGATTGTCTGTCAGTCGCATAATTTTCTGTATTTTTAAGCAAAAGATCATGGATTTCTTTATGTTCTTCGATGAGTTTGGGTATCATATATTTTATTTTAGCGATCCACTCTTCCACAGATTTTATTCTCTAAACCGATAGATAAATTTAGCGAGAATGCACAAAAAGGCTTGCAGAATTAGCTACCCCAGCTTAAGTGGCAAAAAACTAAAAATTCATAAATTTGAATTTTTTGAATAAAGTTATATGTACATCTGCTCATAACTACACACAAGATGGGAAGGACAAACATAGCGGTTGATGATGTGTTGGCAAGGGAGCTTGCAGACGAGGCCGAAAGGGAAGGTAAGACCATGTATGCCCTGGCAAATCAGATGCTAAAGACGTGCCTTCAGATAACAAAGAGCGGGGGGAACCCTGAGCTTGTTTTTGATCTATGGAGACTTTCTCCAGTAATGAAAGACCTAGACTTCAGGCCAGTTCCTGGCGAATTTCTTGAATGGATGATCAGTACGCTTTATAAAACAAACAAAAGAGAGCTCCTTGACAAGGCAAAAGAATACGGGGAGGCTATCGGACGTTCTCTCTCTATACTTTATCCTGATTTTATAGACCTTATAAAGAAATATTCAGATGTGATAGAAAGGGTTTTACCTATAAAAAGGATTGATGTTTCTGAGTCTGATAACGGCTACGTAATGAAGATAGTAGGTGCGGGTAATTCTGTAGAAGCTACAGATGTATTCAACAAAATGATAGAGGGATTGATAACAAGTTATGGAAAGCTTCAGGTATGCAGATGTGAAATGTCTAAAGGAATAATCGGTATGGAAGTAAGAGTTTATCCTTTATGAAGCTCATTTGATCTGAACTTCTTTTAACCATAAGGCAAGGGTTCTGTAAATTGCATGCGCAAACTTTGTAAACGGCGCCGTTACAATAAGATCAAAGACTATGGTCAGGTGCGCATACATCATCGCTACAGCAGCCATTCCTGTCAGAAAGTCTAGAGCAAACCCGGTGCACCCTGCGAGAAATATTAAAATGATGAACGCCCAATCGATAAAATCGCTGTGAAGAGAATAAAGTTCTTTCCTCTTCAACCTCTGATATATAAAGAAACCTGAGCCAAATATTATCATGGCTCCTCCTGTAAACCCGAACAGCATTCCTTCCAAAGGTCTTGAACCTGTTATGTAGTCTATTGATGTTGCTATCATGAGAAGTATAAAGCCCCACACTAAAGAGATGTGAGCATATCTCCTCACACGGTCAGAACATTTTGAAAATCTTTTTTGAGCTATTACTTCCTTTACTATCACGCCGACCAGCGACGCTATCCAGACCCTTACACTCTTTGAAAACCTTCTTTTGCCAGATATGTATCTGTACATTATAAGTATGTTTGTAAGAGCGATTATAAGCACAAACGCTCCAAGAACAAGGCCTGCTAGGTGTATATAGTCCTCAGGTACTGTAAATATCATGCTCGCTGTCGGGTCGCCAGAAATCAAGAATATTCCGATCAATGAAAAAGCTGAAAGTATGGCATAGATGATTGGGGCCGTTATTTTGTTATAAAAAGCCTTTCCTATTTTTCCTAAAGAATATTTGGTTATCGCATACTTCCTTGCTGCCATCATGAACCCTCCAGGATCAGCTTGTCTCGGACAGCTCTTCGTGCATTCTCCACAGTAGTAGCATTCCCAGAGCTGCGGAGAGCCCAGAAGCTCATTTTCAAGCCCCACCATGGCGTACCTTATGACCTTTCTTGGAAATTCATCACCGTTTTCTGAAAGCGGGCATGTTGCGGTGCAGACCCCACAGCTAAAGCAAGCATTAACATCAAATGCCCCCATCTTTTTGATTTCATCTATAAGCATCATTTCCTCACCCTATACCTATAATAACCGTCATCTGTTTTTTCCACAGGTTCAACGACACCGTACCTGTAAAGCGTCATGACGTTCCATGTTACCTTTTCAACCGGCATTCCTGTCTCTTCAGAAATCTCGGGTATAGTTTTTGGTTTGTTCGATAAAGCATTTATTATTTTTGTCCTTGTGATAGCCTGTTCTCTTGATATTTCAGCAAGCCTTTCGCTTACCTTTATGTTCATCATGTCCCTGAGCTGCTGGGCGGTTAACTTAGCCATTAACACCACCAGCGCTTACTATCATTCTTTCTATCTGATCGTTTTTCAACCCTTTTAGCTGAATTGCTCCATTGGGACATACAGCCACACAAGCTCCACAACCCTTGCATAAAGCTTCATTTACCTTTGCCTTTTTACCAGAACCCTCGTATTCATACACGTATATTGCGTTATAGGGACATTCTTTGATACACTCCTCGCTCAAAGTGCATAGTGAAGGATCAACTGTCGCTACATAAGGTTCAAGTTCAGTGTATCCTTTGAGTATAAGGGATGCAGCTTTTGCCGCAGCAGCTGAAGCTGAAGAAATGCTCTCAACTGCCATTTTAGGCCCCTGAGCTGTTCCGCATATAAAAATTCCTGGAATCATTGTCTCAACAGGTTTAAGTTTTGGATGAACTTCTTGGTAAAAGCCGTCTTTTCCTACAGAGATCTTTATTATACTGTTGAGCTTTTCGTTTTCTCGGGGAACCATGCCCGTCACGAGCACAACCGCATCAACTGAAAGCTCAACCTCTTTTCCTTCAGTAAGAAGATCCTTAACCTTAACAGTAAGCTTGTCATCTTTATGGGTAACCACAGGAGGAGACTCTGGACTGTACTTTAGAAACACTGAACCGCCTGCTGAAGCCCTTTCATACAGAAGTTCGTTCTTTCCATAGGATCGCACGTCCCTGAATATATGATAAACCCTTGTACCAGATTTCTGTGCCGAGATCGCTGCTTCCAAAGCGGCATTGCAACAGTATCTTGAGCAGTATTGGTTTCCATCCTGCTGCCTGCTTCCAACGCAGTATATCATGGCTATGCTTTCGGCCCTTTTGCCATCCAATGCAACGTAGCCCTTTTTCCCCAAAACTCTTGCTAGAATCGAAAGCGTAATTACGCCTTCCTTACCGTAACCATATTCCCCTTCCTTTGGTTTATAAGTTTCAAAGCCCGTCGCTATTATGACGGCTCCAACATTCATTTCAATAATTTCTTCTTTCTGCGAAAGGTCTACAGCGCTACAAGCTCTGGCACATTCCCCACAAAAATCGCAAATATTTGCATCTATGGCTGGAATTTCTGGATAAGCTCCTTCAAAAGGAGGCATCATGATGGCCGATCTCTCTTCTGATGTTTCGCCGTCTTTAACTTTCTTGGGGCAAACCGATAATAGATCAGCACCATTGCAGCTTTCTTTAAAATACCTTGGTTTGACCCTTATTTTTGCTCTGAAGTTTCCTATATAACCAGTAAGCTCTTCAAGCTCAGCGTTTGTAAAAACAGCTATGTTCTGCCTCTTCTTAAGCTCTGCTATCAGGTCTCTAACGAGGGTTAAAGAGTCCTTGTTGTAGGGAAAAATATCTTGCTTAAATTGAGCAGTCATGCCGCCAAGAAAAGGTTGCTTTTCGACCAAGAAGGCGTTCATCCCCATATCGGCTATATCTATTGCAGCCCTTATTCCTGCTATGCCCCCTCCGATTATCAGCACCGATTTTTCTGCCTTAACCGTTATCTTTTCAAGGGGTTCAGCCATTGAAACGTAGGCAACGGCGGCCTTTACCTCCCTTATCGCCTTTTCTGTCGCCTTATCTTTTTCATGCTCGTGAACCCATGAAACCTGTTCCCTTATGTTAGCATGATAGTACATGTAAGGGTTACCTCCAGCTCTTTTCAGCACATTTCTAAACGTTGATTCGTGCAGCTTTGGCGAACATGCTGCAACAACTACAGCGTCAAGCTTAAGATTTTTAACGTCCTCCTCGATCATCTTCTGTCCGGCTTCAGAACACATAAACATATAATCGCGCGATACTACAACGCCATCGATCCTTGCAGCTTCGTCTGCTACCTTCTTTACATCAACCACATCAGCTATGTTCCCTCCGCAGTGGCAAACGTAGACCCCTATCTTCTTATCGCTCTTCTGCAACTACCCTCACCTTGTTAAGATAGGCCGCGCATTCTGCGGCAGCTGATGCGGCCTGCACAACAGTATCGGGGATATCTTTTGGTCCAGTTGAACACCCTGCAGCAAAAACGCCTTCAAGGTTTGTCTTTACTGGATTTGTAGGATCGGGGGTCAGCAACCATCCGAACTCATCAAGAGACAAAGAAACCCCTTCAAACGTCTTTGCTATCTCACAGTTGGGGAGCAGCCCCACAGAAAGCACCAGGAGGTCATGCTCTGAGGTTTCTAACTTTCCACCTTCATCTATGTTTTCATATTTAACCCTGACAGACCCACCTTCTCCCTTTTCAACTTTTGCAATCCTTCCATGCACGAACTTTACACCCATGGCCTGCGCCTGATTGTAGAACTCTTCAAACCCCTTTCCATAGGCCCTAATGTCCATGTAGTATATCGTCACGTCCGCCAGCGGAAGAGCGCCCAGTATGAGCTGTGCCTGTTTCATCGAATACATGCAACAAACCTGAGAGCAGAGCGGGTTGCCCACAGTTTTATCTCTTGATCCTGTACAGAGAACATATCCTATGCTTCCCGGTTCCTTTCCGTCCATAGGTCTCAGCACGTGATTAAAAGGTCTTGTCGGAGAAAGCAACCTCTCCATCTGCATAGATGTTATGACGTTCGGTATTTTCCCGAAGCCGTACTGCTCCTTCTTTTCTGCCTGGAAAAGGTTATAGCCAGTTGCTAGTATTATAGATTTTACTTTTATTCTATAAATTTTTGGCTTCTGGAGAAAGTTTATAGCGTTGACCGGGCATTCCCTTTCGCATTTTCCACAGAATATGCAGTTATCTATGTCTATTACAGCGACCTTGGGAACAGCTGTGTCAAAAGGTATGTATGCTGCCCTCCTTGCCCTCAAGTTAAAGTCAAGCTCCTTTGGCACATCTATCGGACACACTTCTTCACATGTGTAGCATCCAGTGCAGGCAGCTTCATCTACAAACCTCGGTTTTTTCATCACCCTGAGTTCGTATCCTTTTTCATGGAGCTGCTTTATCTTTAATACTTCGCTATAAGTCCAAAGAGATATTTTCGGGTGGTGAGCAACAGCGGCCATTTTTGGCGTCGAGATGCAGCTTGCACAATCAAGCGTAGGAAAAACCTTACTGAGGAGAAACATCTTTCCTCCTATAGTAGGTTCTCTTTCAACAAGGAGCACAGAATAACCCATGTCAGCAAGGTCCAATGAAGCTTCCATGCCCGCTATTCCAGCTCCTATTACCGCAACGTCAAACTCCTTTTCTTCAGGCTCTTCTTCTGCCTGCTCGATAATTTTTGAAAACACAGAATTCATTTACCTCTCCTCGCGGGCCCTATTTTTTCTAAGCTGCTGATAAAATCCTTTATAAGGTTGGCAAAAGGTTCAGCACAGACAGAGCATATAGCGGCCATCTTAACCCTTTCCGGCTCTATACCATTTTCTCTTAAGATATTTTGAGCCATATCCACCCTCCTTGCGGTCCTTTCGGTACAATCCTTTAGATACGGACAATCGCTGCCATCTGCTGCTACGAACACGCCGTCAAAGCCGCTCTTAATGGCCAGAAGAACCCATTCGGGTCTAAGCATAGATGAGCAAGGTAACCTTATAATTGTGGTATTTGCTGGATATGGGAAGTGCATAAGCCCTGCTGAATCGATGCCCACATCAGAAATCAGGTTTGTGGAAAACACCAGAACCTGAAGTTCTGGCATTTCCACTACTTCATCCTCTTTACAAATATTCTCCAGTAGCCGGGTTCTTCCAAAGTCCCTAGGTAAACATGCCCCATCTTTTTAGCCCACAGCGGCAGGTCTCTCTTTGTACCTGGATCAGAGGATAGAACTTCAAGTATCCCTCCAACCGGTACTTCTGAAATTGCGGCTTTAGCCGCCAGAAGCGGTCCGGGACACGATGTGCCCCTCGCATCTACAGTCTTGTTAACTTTTAGTTTTTTTAACTCTTCAACTGGAAGTTCGCTCATTTTCCATCACTAAACAAAGAGCGTGATGTCTGCTTCAGCACTCTTCTCGGCCCATTCTCCTGCCCCAATTATATCATCCACAAGTTCAAGATCTTCTTTCTTAACGTTCCATATTGCCGCTGCTGTAGAGCAAAGGTATATCTTTACATCTCCTACTTTTTTTGCTTCTTTTATTAGCTCAAACCAAGACGGAAGCTTTAGCTCCTGCAACCTTTTTGCAACCTCCGGAGCTTTATCTTGGAACTCGCTAAAGTTCATGTTCTTGCCTATCACATCTTTTTTAAATGCATAAGCCCCCCACAATTGAAGAAAAAGTTCAACCTTCATACCCATCGCGGCAGCGCCGCTTACAAGCATTGCTAATCCGGTAAGCCTGTCAACGCTGCCCGAAAACACGGAAACACACATCTTTTTAACCATTTTTCATCACCAATATAAAATTAAAAAAAGAAATTATTAAACACGTGTGTACAGGTATAAACATTTTAACACAAATATCTGTTATTGCGCTTCGTTTTATGTTTATAAAAGCAAAATCGATTATTTACTGAGCCGTCGTTTGCTAGTGTATTGAGCGTAGTTTTATTTTGATCAAAAAAATTGTTAAGCATTAAATGTTTTTATGAGCTCTGCTACGGAGGCCGGATTTTTAACATACCTTATTTTATAGCTCGTGCCCGATTTGGTCTTTATTAGGACATCGCCTATTCCAAAGCAGTCACAAAAAGAAGGATACTTGATATTTACAGCCGCAATATCTTCTTTTGGTATTCTCACTTTTTTAATTTTTAATCTGTTAAATATATATAGAGAATCTTCTGTAAGTACATATCTCTCATTACAACAAACAAAAAAACACAGAATACCCAAAGCTAAATATGGCACACCAATTATGAACACATAAGGGTAAATCAAGATAGCTATATAAGGTATGATAGCCAAGAGAATGAAAAATGCAAATCCGACTATTGCTAGATAAGACAGAATATAAGCACAGACAGAAGTTATTCTAGGTTTTATGATGGTTCCTACAATATTTTCAGGACCTGAATTAAAATTACCGTTGATCTTGTTCATCTTTAAATTATTTTAAAATTTAAGAAAATAAACACATTTCTATTAACAAATGTTCTTAAAAAATAATAAAAAATGATTACACATACGTATATTATAAAAAAATTATACAAATATACAGCATTAATTTAAAAATTAAACTTTTGAACGCATTATCTTCATAACTTTCAAATTGTTTGAAATCTTGCTGAGATTTAAGCATCATAAATTATTTTAAATTTATTTTCTATGAATATAC
>CAYFFZ010000002.1:0-46857 GCA_964342655.1 uncultured Nitrososphaerales archaeon | reverse complement strand
GTAATGCATTACGAATCTGTTGCCCGAACTAGAAATGGAAAAGGCTACATACAAGAAATGAGCCTAAATCAAATAACAACTCTTGATGCTGGAATCAAGTTTTCTCCAAAATATGCAGGTACAAAAGTCCCAACGCTTTCAGAAGTTTTTGACAGGTATCGAGATAAGCTTCTTTATAAGGTCGAGATAAAACACAGCCATGAATATTATCCGAATATCGAGGAAAAAGTACTTGAAACCGTTGAAAATTTTCGTTTAAAGAAAAACGTACAAATAATTTCGTTCGATTTTGATTCTTTAAAAAAAGTGAGAGAACTCGACAGAGAAATCGAGGTCGGGCTGATAATAGAAGGTAGGCCTAGGTGGTTTATAGACATAGCAAAAAAACTTGAGGCTACTTGGATTCAGGCTTTTCAAGGTTTGGTTTACAGTAAGGATGATATTATAGAGTTACATAAAAATGGCATTAATTTAGGTTTGTGGACAGTAAATGAAATAAAGGACATAAGAAAGTTCTGCGAAATGGGAGTGGACGATCTTACAGGAGATTATCCAGATAGATTATCAAATGAATGTAAAAAAGAATAGGAAGTAGCTATCTGATTTAAGTTTATTTATTCTTTCTGCAATTGATTTGTTATAGCAAAGTTACATTATTGTTAGCTTTTTTTATAAAATAGATTCAAGACGTTTCCCTCGAAGCTCCGGACCTAATAAACCCTCTGATATCGCTCCTAAAGCTACAACCAATGCAGATATAATAAAAATAAGTTCTACAGATTCTAAATAGCTGTACGACATAAGTATTATAGCGAGGATTATAGGACCTATTATGCCTCCAAGCCTACCTATCCCCGTTGCAGTTCCTATTGCAGTACTTCTAATTTCTGTGGGAAACATTTCAGCTACTTGAGGATATAGCACGCCGGCGGCTGTATAGACCCAAAAATAAAGGATAGTTAACAGCGCTAAGAAAGAAAATAGATTGAGGAAAGGTGTAATAAAACCCGTAGTAAATAACAAAATTGCAGCTATACTATATGAAATGATTATTGTCTTTCTGCGGCCAATAAGATCTAGCATAAAAGACATTAAGAATAATCCCAAAACACCTGCTACAGTAATGTAGATCAAGGCTAAACTAACGTTGGAGGCGCTCACACCAAAAAACTTAGTCAAAATAACTGGAATTATGGAGAACGCTGCATAGTAAGGCCAAACTTCAGTAAAATTAAGTATCGACGCAAGAACTGCTCTTTTAGGATATTTTTTAAACAAAAGCATATAATTTTTTGAACCTTTTTTGGTAGATAAAATGACCTTTTCAGGGGTTACTGGAGAAAGTTTTTTACCTGTTTTTTCTTCATACCTTTTTTCTATAATCGATACCGTTTTTTCAGCTTCTTCAAGTTTGTTATTTTTTATTAGAAATCTGACTGATTCTGGAAGTTTAAGCCTGGCTAAAAAAACAAAGATAGATAATAAAAGAACAAAAAAGAAAACAGTTCTCCAACCCAAGTTGGATGGCAGCGTCATTATACTTATATAAGCTACTACCGATGCTATTACTGTACCTATATCAAATGCAAGCGTATTACCAGAAGTGACCGTCAACCCCCTGTTTTTAGGGTTTGCAAATTCGGTCAGAATCGTGTTAGAAACCACGACCTCCCCTTCTGCTCCAGTAGCTGCAGTTACTCCTCCTAGCGCAAGCAAATAGTAGTTAAATGAAAAAGCTGCAATTAGGCTACCTGCGGTTATCATCGTTAGCGTTATTACAAACGTTTTCTTCCTTCCAATTTTATCTGATAAAGAACCGAAATAAAATGAACCTATTAAAGCTCCAGTCAGGAATAAAGGCGTCAACAAAGATGCGTAGAATGTACCTAGTTTGAATTGTTTTATCAAAGCACCCAGTATTACTCCTCCTAATGAAATTGTATACCCCTCAAGAATCCCCCCAAAGAAAATTATTAAAAAAATACCCAGATGCCATGAAAACCAAGGAATACGGTCAAGTCTAGCAAGTATATCTGTTATTATCGATTTATCTTCGGCTTTTTCAGCGTTGTTTTCTGGCACGATATTTCAGATTAATAAACATCTAATATATAAGTGCCGTCCACCCAGACTTTAAAAAGCATGATTAACAATAAGTTCAAATGCATATAAGCAAAAGATTAAAATCAGAAAATAAATAATGATTTTTATTTATTTAAATCAATGCTTCTTTTTGAATTTTCTGTTTAAGATCCTTTGCTTCCTGCTCACTGAGGTCTTCTGACCTTTCATACGTGTATCCAAAATCTATTCCCGCAAGCTTAGCAGCATACCTGTATCCAGCGCTGAATCCGTAAGATTTTAGTATCGCCCTTATCCTGTTCACTTTTTTCTGAAGATCTAGACCTTTCCTATAATCTCCTCTTTTCATGCTCTTTGTAAGCTCTATTATTAAACTTGGAAAAACGTTGATGATCAGCGAAACGATTCCAACACCTCCAAGCGTGTATGTTGTGTATATAAGAGAGTCGCTTCCTGCTAAAAGCAGAGATTTTTCAGGCATCTCGTCTGCAACCTCCTGAAGATGCCCTATATCTTTGGTGCTGTCTTTATAGCCTATAAAGCCGTCTATATTCAGTATTGACACAACCTGAGTCGGAGTTAACAGGTTACCGAGTTGCTTTTCGTTATAAAGTATGAGCGGTAGTTGAGATTTTGACGCTATTTTCTTAAAATATTCCACCGGATTTTTTAACGGGTATATCAAAGGCTGGGTTATCACAGCATAACCTGCACCGGTATCTTTAGCGTGCTTTATGAGCTCAAACGTTGTATCCAAAGAATAGGAAGTTACCAGAACAGAAATTTCCTTTTTGCTTACTTCCAGAACGCTTTCGAGCACTTTTTTTCTTTCATCCGTCGAAAGTACAAGAGCTTCTGCTCCTATGCCATTTACCATAAAACCCTCTACACCTTTTTCTTGCAGTATCGAAATGGCGTCCTTCAATTTTTCATAATCAACATGACCCTTTTCGTCAAAAGGGACATAAGGCTCAGATATAGCTCCCCCTATCATGACATATTTTAAAGCCTTAATCGATATAAACTTTAAAGCTTTAAAACTAGCAGTTTGATGCCTAACAGTTCAGTTTTCCAAAATAGGTTCTCATGGACCTCCAAACGCTCTATCTCCTGCGTCTCCTAGCCCAGGGACTATATAACCATCTTCGTTTACCTCTGGATCTATAGCTACAGTATATACTTCTGAGTTATCATCTTCTTTTAATACTCGTTTTATACCGAATTCAGTTGCAATTATAGAAGCAACTATCTTTCTTTTAGGTTTTCCTTTGGATGATATGCTCCTTAAAACAGTAACAATTGTAGAACCTGTTGCCAGCATAGGGTCAGCTATTATTAGCACGTCGTCTGAAAATATTTTGGGAACCCTAACGTATGTGCTTTCAATGTCAAAACTCAGTGACCCCTTTTTATGAGTGTTTTCCAACCTTCGAGCGCTTATAACTCCCATTCTAGCTCTCTCGAATATCTTGACTAAACCTTCCGCCATCGGCATTGCGGCTCTCAAAATCTGAACTATAACTACGTGCTCTAGATCAGGAATTGTCACACCTCTTGCTTTGACCCCTAAAGGTGTTTCTACTTCTTTTTTCTGAACGTCCATTGATCTAACTATTTCGTAACCTATAATTCTACCCAGTTCAACTAGTCCTTTTCTGAACTCTATCTGGTCTGTGCTTTTATCTCTCAGTTTAGTTAACAAGGCTTGAGCAAGAGGATGATCTATTATGTTAACCTTTCCCAATTAAACCCACAGAAATTATGAAAAACCCAGCTTATAGGGATTTCTGAACTAATCGGCGCTTTTTTCCCAAGGTTCTATACCTCCTTCTACGAGCTTAAAAATAGGATGGGGTTCTGGTTTTCTTTTGATGTCTTCATTAAATTTTTGAGGATCCCTCTTTTCCAGTTTTTTAAGTAAGTGCTGATACTCAAAATAAAGTTGCCCTGTAGTTAGTTTGATCCCCTTTAAATTTGTATCATATTTTATAATCTTTTTAATATCAAAGCTGTACCCTCTACTTGTACCTTCTATATAAATGAAATAAAGGTAAGTGCCAATATAAAGTACTGGATCTTCCGTGTTTCTGAACCTCGTCAGCTGCGGGTGGTTAATGTATCCTTTTGTCCTTCCAAGCAAAACTTTCTGCGCTAGAAGCCCCTCCCTCCAGACACCTAAAATTCCTTTTCTATCAAGAAATGATGGGTGTAGACTCCATAGCCTCAACAAAGCATATTGGTTAAAGCCGTTATAAATACTATTTACGTGAAACGTTTAAGCTTTAGCTTTTAAGCATTTTTAGTCTTTCAACAAAGGTTTTAAGTTTTTCAGGAATTTCAATGCCCCATTTTTTAAAAGCGTCTGATATGCTTAGAAACCTGCAATCCTCTGAACCGTAAATTTGCTTAAATTTTTCAGCATCCCTGCAGTAATCCGGATGAAGCTTTACAAGGTTTTCCCAGACCCATTCTGAGGTTAAAGGAAACGTGTTTATGAGAGAATCATACATTAGCCATGCTATCAACCTTATTTCGTGAAATGCGCCAAGACCTGTTCTAAGTGGAAGAAAATTTGTGTAAAACTCCCTAGCGTTCATCTGGATCCATATACGGCTTGCCATGGCGTTTGGTAAAAAGTATCGTGAATCTTCAGGGCTCATGATTTTTCGTGATTCAGAATAAACCTTTGACGCTTGATCAAGATATTCGCTAAAAGAATAACTTTCTAACGGCAAAACGTACCTGAGCTGTCCCTTTATATAATCTACGTATCTTTGACTTTCCTGCCAGTAACTCGCTATTCTATGTCTTATAAGCTCATGCGTCAATGCTCTGCTGCCCTCTATAAGCCAGTTTGCCCCCATAAATTCAAGCACGCTATAGTGCCCATCTTTTAAGAAACCGTTTATCCTTTTAGAAACAAGCCCTGGATTTAAATCGGTTCTTTTTAAAGCCTCTTCAACATTATAAGCTCTGTATATTACGTCGCTCATAGACGCTATAAACTTCTCGCTCCCCCAGCTTTGTAACAATATAACCCTTGGTTTTATTACTATAGGCACATAAAAAATTCTCTAGACGATTAAAAAACTTTTTTATCCGAGATATAACAAAATGTTAGAAACGGCTTTAAAACAGATGTAATGTTAGAGCTAAATCATTAAAGGACTTTACCTTAGATATGGGTGACTTTCAAAATCAAAATCTTTCACAACTTCGAAAGATTTTTCTGTAACTACTGGAAAGTTAAGCTCTGGGTACTTTTCTAACCAGTTTGAAATGGCGTGATTATATGGCATGCTATTTTCGCCAAATTCTTTCTTTGATATTTCAACAACCAAGATTCTTACTTTTTTCTCATCATAAAAACCTAGAGAATGCAGGTATTCATGCATCAATATTGTAAAAATAAAGGAGTTGTACTCGAGATCGCTTATCTTAAGCTCTCTGAGTTTCGTGACTAAAGCTTTGTTGAGCACAATGTAGTTAGACCCTTCTGGATAGTATGCTCCTATATATGTCGGCATGTTTTCTAGAAGCAGCGTTAAACCAGCCCTGTGAAGTCCTAAGTGTTTTTCAACAACCCTTTTTACTAATTCAAAAACATCGCCAAAACTCAAATTATTTTTTAATTTTTCTTCCTGTTGCATAAAACGCTTACAAAACCTTATCTAATTTAAGTTTCCCTAAATTTTTTATAAATAAAATAGATAGAGTTTTAATAGTACTCAAATATAAGGGTTCTATTCTGATAGAACCTCTTTACCATAAAATCTTTTCAAGGCTTTGACTAGAAAAGTTTAATAGTAAAAACTTTCTTTCTTATTTGTGAGAGCAGATATAATTGTAGGTATGCAATGGGGAGACGAAGGAAAAGGTAAAGCTGTGGATTATATCGCACCCCTTTACACGGCTATAGTTAGGTTTAATGGAGGACCAAATGCGGGGCATACAGTTATAGCAGATGGACGGTCTTTTACATTTCATCATATTCCATCAGGGGCGTTCATGAGAAAAAAGCTTTTAATAGCGCCGGGTATGCTGATCAATCCTGAGATTTTAAACGAAGAGATAGAATCTCTTAAAAAAGTTGTATCAGAATTTGATTTAAAGATAGACCTCAGGACTTCACTTATAACCCCTGCAGAAGTAGAGCTTGATAAAAAGATTGAAGATCTAAAGGGCGCTTTATCAATAGGAACGACTTTGCGAGGTATAGGACCAGCATATTCTTCAAAAGCGTTAAGGATTTCACCGAGAGTTTCTGACGTGCTTTTAGGCAACTTTGATGCCTCGATTTACAAAAAGCTCTATAACATAGATTTTGACTTTAACACTTGGGTTAAAAAAGCTAAGAAAACATTGAGCGGCTATGCTTTTGACGTTAGAGAAGAACTTCTAAGATCTCTTGAAAACGGAGAACAAATTCTTTTTGAATCAGCACAGGGGACTTTACTTGACCCTATATACGGGACTTATCCCTATGTTACTTCCTCAAACACTACGTCGGCTTATGCGTTCGTGTCATCTGGAATCCCGTTTAAGTATGCCGGAAAGGTTATCGGCGTACTAAAAGCTTACACTACAAGAGTCGGCAAAGGCCCGATGCCTAGCGAAATGCCCGAGAGCTTGGCTAAAACTGTCAGAGAAAACGGGAAAGAATATGGCGCTACCACTGGAAGACCTAGGAGGATAGGCTGGTTAGACCTGCCTGCATTAAAATATGCTAAAGAAATAAATGGCGTGGACGAAGCCTTTATAACTAAGCTCGATGTGCTTTCAGGTCTGAACGAGCTTAAGGTCGCTGTATCGTATGCAATAGATGGCAAAGAAACAGAGAGATTTCCATCCCCTGAAGTCCTCGAAAGGGCACAGCCTGTTTATCAATCTCTAGAACCCATACCGAAGCTTGGAACCGATGATATATCTTATATAACAAAGAATGGCTGGATTTCAGCTCCTGCTCAGATGAAAAGCTATGTAGATTTTATAGAGAAAAATCTTAGAATCAAAGTTTCTTATGTGTCACTTGGCGCAGAAAGGGGGATGACTGTTAAAGTTGATTGATGCCGTTTCTCCTCTGGATGACCGTTATTATGATGAAGCAAAAGATCTCGGTCAGATCTTTTCTGAAAGATCACTTTTCTATTATAGGCTTTATGTAGAAGCCTATTACTTAAAAACGCTTTGCGAAAAAGGCATAATAAATGAGGGGTGTCATGATTATAACCCTGAAATCGTATTAAAAAGCCTTAAAGATGGTTGGTATGAAGAAATAAAGATCACGGAAAAACAAACTGGACACGATGTAAAGGCAACCGAGCTTTTTCTTAGAAAACACCTTTTATCGCTCGGTTTTGAAAAACTAGCGCCCATCGTGCATTTGGCGCTTACAAGCGAAGACGTTAATGCGAATGCCTATGGATTGATGCTCGAGAAAGGCAAAATAAAACTTCTAAAGTGTTACCTAATGCTTGCATTAAAGATATCAGACGTTTCAGAATCTACAGCCAACAAAGTTATTGTCGGTAGAACCCATGGTGTACCCGCTGTTCCTACTACGTTTGGAAAGGAGCTTTCTTATTTTGGGCAGAGGGTTCTAGAAGTTTCCGAAAGAATCTCGTCGATAAAACCTTACGGAAAACTAAGCGGAGCCGTGGGTTCTTTCAATTCGTTTTATTTTTTAAATGATAGCGTTGACTGGATAAAATTTTCGCAGGAGTTTATAAAAATGATCGGACTTGAACCTCCTAAAATTACAAAACAGAACCCATTGTGGGATAATGCTGCCAGAATTTTACAGGAAATAGCCATAGTCAATTCAATAATGAAAGAAATGGCACAGGACCTATGGCTTTACAACTCTCTCGGAATAATCCGTTTTAAGAGAAAAGGCGTAGGAAGCTCTACGATGCCTCATAAGGTAAACCCAGTTGACCTTGAAGACGCTGAAGGGCAATGCGAAATATCTAACTCTTTACTGAATGCTCTCATATACGAGCCCTTATCTTCAAGGCTTCAGAGAGACCTTTCTGATAGCACCGTCAGGAGAAATCTTGGAGTTGCCATGGCGCATTCTTATCTAGCGTGCAGGAGAATTTTAAGAGCCCTTGATTCTTTTGAATTTGTAGGAGAAGATGTAGATGCACACTATGAAACTCTTTCAGAACCGCTTCAGATAGCGTTCAAAATGGCTGGAGACCTTAAAGCGTATGAAAGGGTATTTGAAAACCTAGAAAACATAAATGAGCTCGCTTTAGGATTGCCTTCCGGTATAAGAGAAAAGTTCAGCTCACTCAAACCATCTTCTTATAAAGGGCTTTCGGAAAGGTTAGCGCTGGAAATTTCAAAAGAGATCAAAGAAAGCGCTGGAAAGATGCTAAAAGAGCTGGGTGGTGATTGATTTGCATTATGTAAAGCCAAGTTATGAAGAGCTAAGAAATCTCGCTTTCTCACTTTACTTAAAAATAAGAAGTTCTGGATATCTGCCTGATGTTAACGTTGGCATCGGCAGAGGAGGATTATTTGTACTTAGATCTCTGCAAGACTTTTTTATTGCTGGAGACGTCAAGATCCCTTACTTAGTTATAGCCGTTGAGCGTTATATAGGAGTTAACAGAACAGCTTCAATAAAGGTAAAGTACCTAAACAGCAGAGTTATAAAAGGAAAAAAGGTTCTGCTCATAGATGACGTTGCAGATCAAGGTATAAGCCTTAAGGTTTCCAAGGAAGAATGTTTTAAAAAAGGAGCGATAGATGTCAAGACGGCAACTCTTCATTTAAAGCCGTCTTCGCAGTTCATTCCTGATTTTTACGCTATGGTAACTGATGCTTGGATAATTTACCCGTGGGAACTTTACGAGACGATAAGACAGATAATTGAAGCAAATTTGGACAAAGATCCAGAAAAGGTTTACTGGGAGCTCACTTCTAAAGCGAACGTGCTACCCGATGAACTTGAACGGTTCAGGCGTATACTTGATTTGGAAAAAAGAACAGAGCTTCTTTCTTTTTTGGATGCAATGCTTAAAAAAGAAAAAACCAAATAAAAATACTTGAAAAATTACTCGCTAAATCTGTTGTTAACTGTGTTTGATCTTTTGTTTTTGCACAAATAGCTTTATATTTTTAACAAACGATTGTTTTATCTGTGAAGCTTGAAATATCCAGACTAAAGCCTGAAGAGATAGAGGAAGCCAAGCTCATGATGCTTGAAGCCCTTCTTGAAAATTATATAACAGATATAGAAATAGAAATGAACATAGCCCTTGATATCAAAAATGTCAGTGAAAAAGCGGGCGATATTTTGGAGCGACAGTTAAAAGAGCTTATAAATTCAGAAAATGCAGCAGTATTTGCCGCAAGGATTGATGGAACGCTTGCTGGTTATGCTATAGCGGTAACAGAAGGCGATGTTGCTGATTTCTGGGATCTGGTTGTTAAGAAAGAGTATAGAAACTTAGGAATCGGAACGACACTCATAAAAGCGGTGGAAAATTTTGCAAAACAAAAGGGATGCGTAGCTATAAAGCTGGACGTAAATATAGAAAATCAAAACGCTATAAGGCTTTATGAAAAGCTTGGATATAGGAAGATTTCTTATATTATGATGAAGGGTGACAGGATTAATGGCTTACCATGAGCTTTTAGCAGTAGGTTATTTCTACACTTTTGAAGCCGTGAACAAACCTTCTCAAGATTATTTAAAATTCTTTGAAGCTTATAAGACTAAAAAAGAATGTTTAGCAACTCCAGAGTTACTTGCGTTTCTCCACTCTCTTAACATAAATTTTGGAAAGCCTTATGTAGAAATGCCTGATCTTATAGGGTTTATAGGTAAGCTAAAAGCCGAGGACAGATCTAACGGTCTTTATGGAGATGCTTATGTTTTCTTCACAGGTTTTCCAGAAAATGCATATTCGATTATAGTGATTATTAAGTTAAACCCCAAAGCTCTAACAATAAATAACCTGATTGAAATCCAGATCAAAAATCTATGGGAAATAGAAGGGATTAATATTGAAAGTTTTATAAGTTCATTTATAAAAAACTTAAAACTAAAAACGATCTATTCTGAGCACTATACGGCTATCTTTTTATCTGAAAAAGAAAATTTAAATGAAAATGAAATATATGGATTAGTGGAACTGGATCCTGGATATTCTGATGCAAGTCCAGAAATTGTAAAAGAAGTTATAACTAAAAATGCTTCGATGGTTGATGGCGTTTCTCTTTATTACTCCGTTGAGAACATGGTAGTTATATTTCATAAAGATCCGTTGGAAAAGTTTCTTGCCATAACTAACCTAAACTTATCCGAATTTTTCGATAAGATAAGTTCTGAGTTTGAGCAGTGCAAACTAAGCGTAAAGGATGTAACTCCGTATCTGGCTATTTTTATAGATTACCTAGCCGAAATAGAACCGCTCCGGCTTCAGCATCTTCTATTATCGGTTTATGAAATGAAAATCAAGCTGGGAGACAAGAGCAAACATGAAATGGCTAAGTTAAAGGCAGATATTACTGATATGTTAGACTTCTATTATGTTATATCGTCCGTTATTTATAAAGGGGTCAAAAGAGCTCTGCTTATAGGTGAAAAGGAGATGGGAATAATCGATTTAAAACGAATTTTTGATGAAAAAATGGATCTCATGGCGGCGTCTATAGAAATGAGCCATGAACTTGAAATAGAAAGATGGAATGTGCTTTTTACGTACATCCTTGCTGCAATGGGATTTGCGTCTTTAGCTCTAATATATCTTATTACTTTCTATGCAAGCGAAGGCCCGTTTTTTATAGCTTTATTGCTTGTATTTAGCACTGTTGTCTTTATCTTTTTAACTTTGTTATTATTTCCAAAAGTCCTGAAAAGGAAATGAATACAAAGGTAATCGTATTTTCATTTTTTAGCGCTCTACTTTATGGTTTCTGGGGTACTTTAGTTACAATATCTCTTAGACTAGGGGCAAACCCCGCCACAATAGGCCTTTTTATTTATTTTATTTCTTCCGTGATAAGTTTTCCTTTTTTAATTAAAAAGTTTGTTTTACCCAAAAAAGAATGGGTAATATCTGGATTGCTTTTCGCTTCAGCTAACTATCTTCTCTTTAATATCATAAAGTTTAGTTATCTTTCATCGGCCTACGTGTTTGTCCCTTCTTCAATATTAATCTTCTTTATAATCTCAATAAAAAGAAACAAACCCAAAGGAAAAGAGGCAGTAAGGCTTTCCGTAGCTATTTTTATGATAGTTGTTGGAATGGCGATTTCTCAGTTTAACGGTTATTCTAAAATCAATTTTTTTGATCTCGGGCTTGGTCTGCTCATAGCTTCGTTTTATGGAATTTCATCATACCTTACGGCCTATTCTTCATCAAATGGGTTAGAAACATTGGAAACTTTCTGGATAGTTTTGTTTGAAAATGTTATATTTTTACCCTTAGCAATTTTAACAGGTTTAAAATTTACTTTAGGTAGCTTTGCCGTTGATGTTCTAGCAGCCTTATGCGTGAGTTTTGGGTTGTACCTAGAGCTTGCTTCATACAACATTAGCATTTTAATGGGAGATAGGTTCAGATTAATGAACTTAATTAACGTATTAACTAACTTGGATTCAGTTTTCATCGCAATAGCTTCGGTTTTGCTCGGGAGCTTTACTAGTTTTAGCCTGGTAGGCCTTGCGCTGGTATTTTTGGGTGCGAGTTTCTTTTTCAGATAGATTAAACCACTATAATAGAATTATTTCAATATAAATCCTCAGATAAATCCCTGGGGCAGATAATTGTTTTGTTTTAACCAGTCTACGTGGGCTACGGTGTACCTCCACAATATGTCGCATTTTGTATCGTCAAAAGGCCAAGGCGCTACAAGCACAACATCTCCTTCTCTTATCCATATTTTTCTCTTTAACTTTCCTCTTATCCTGCCAAGCCTAACCTTTTCATCTGTGCACCTTATCATAGCATGATCACTACCTAACAGTTTCTCTACAACTCCAAGCAGTTCTCCCTGTTCTGGGAGAACAAGATCCTTAAGCTCAGCCTCACTGAGCACCTTTCGTTTTCCCATTTTCTTCCCCAAATTAAATTAAATTTACATATTATAACACTTTTGCTCAAATCAGCATTATATCAGCCATAGAACCTTCAGACATTGGTTTATTTGTTATAAACAGAGCATTAGCTTCTAAAAGAAATTTTAGCGTATGAGGTTTTATGTTTATTGGCTCGGCCATTATACTTCCATTAGAATTCACTAACCTTATAAAGAAAACTTTCGCCCAGCCTTCTTCAACATTTAATTTTTGCTTAAGAATGACCCTTATCTTCTTGAGGTAGGCCTTAAATCCCATAGCCTGAAGAGCTGTTGGGAAAAAAGCGAAAAATGCCGCTACTGCAGCCTGAGCGTTACCTGGGAGAGTTATTATCGGTTTTTTGTCCAAGATAAAAAACCCTGAAGTCCTTCCAGGCTGAAGCTTTACTCCTTTAAAGACAGCGTTGCCTCCAGAAAACAAAATCGCATTTTCTGTAAGATCTCTGCTGCTCACACCGGTGCCTCCTACTGTTAAGAGAACATCGTAATTTTTTGAGAGCGTCTTAACAGCTTTTGCTATATCATTTATAGAATCAGGTACAGGGTCCATTAACTTAGCGTTTGTCATCATAGATCTGGCAAAACCCTTTATAGCAAATCCAGTCAAATCGGGACCAGATCTACCAACTAATTCTGTTCCTATGGGAAGGATAGCGACTTTTGGTTTTTTATATACTTTTACATTTTTTATGCCGGCAGCACCGAGAAAAGAAACAACCCTAGAGCTTAAAATGCCTCCTTTCGTTAAGATCAACTCTCCTCTTTTACAATCCTCACCTGTATTTAGAAAATTCTTTTCAAAAGCTGATTCGCTTTTGATAAAAAGAGCCCTTCCGTTGACCGATGCTAGCTCTTTTTTAATTACATAAAGAGAATTAAAAGGCAAAAGGGATCCGGTATAAACTCGATAAGCTTCATTATCTTTTATATAAGTTGGAGGTTTGGAAAGTAACGATATCTCGCCCTTTATTTCATAATTTTCTCTTCTTGAAGAAACTACAAAACCATCCACGGTGCTTTTCGGAAGCGGTGGCAAATCTTCTGTACAATAAACTTCTTCAGCAATTATGTGATTAACGCCTTTAACAAGCGCTACTTTTTTTGTTTTTGCCTCACCTCTGAATTGCGATTCTATTTCTTTTATCGCTTCAACAAATGTAAGCATCTTCCTATCAACACTAATGTACTTTGTTGTATATGATCATTATTTTTCTTAGTTATATTTTTGCTTAAGAATTGTTTCCCGGTAAAAGTTATTATCTGGAGCCGTAAAATAAGGCATATGCCTGAGTGGACAGTTGAAGATGGCAAATACCTTATAGATGTTGCCAGAGAAGCGATAAAACACTATGGTAAAACGAGAAAATACCTTCAGATACCAAATCCCCCCGAAAAGTACAAAGTACAGGCTGGAGCTTTCGTAACAATAAAGAACAGACAGAAAGAGCTCTTGGGCTGCATTGGCAGACCTTATCCTTCAGGGACACTGATAAATAACGTAATAGAATCGGCAGTAGATGCAGCTTATTTTGATCCGAGGTTCCCCCCGTTAGACCCAAAAGAAGCGGACAACGTGTTGATAGAAATAAGCATCCTTACGCCTCCAGAGGAGGTATTTGTCAAAAGGCCTGAAGATTACCTAAAAGAGATAAAGGTTGGGAGAGATGGTATAATAGTTGAGTGGGCTCTCGGCAGCGGGCTTCTGCTTCCTCAGGTCCCTGTAGAAGAAGGCTGGGATGTAGAAGAGTTTATATCATATGGTTGTCTTAAAGCCGGCGCTGACAGAAACCTATGGAGAAGAGGAGGAATAAGACTTTACAGATTCAGAGCGTACGTTTTTGGAGAAAAAGAACCAAATGGAGAAGTAGAACAAGTTAACCTTGAAGTATAAATGGTACTTTTCAGTATACGGAACAGGGCTAGGACACATAGCCAGAAGCCTTTGGCTTGCAAAACATCTTGAAGGCGAAAAGTATTTTGCAAGCTGGGGGGAAGCGCTTAAGATCTCTTCCTTATATTATAGAACTTTTTACGCTAGACCTCTAGACGTTGTGTGGACAGAAGAAGGAAGAATGTCTTTTAAGAAAACGCTTAAGGGTTTCTACAGGCCCTTTAGCACGCTGGCTCTTCAGATAAGGGAAGAAAGAAAAAGAATAAAAGAACTTAACCCTTCTGCAGTAATCTCAGACTCAAGAATTTCGCCGCTGATAGCTTCAAGGCTTACTGGTAAAAGGAGCGCACTCATAATAAATCAGGCAAAGATACTTTTTCCTTTAAGAAACAACGTTTACCTTTTTTTGGAAAGGTTCTTCGGAGAGATGCTTGGGGTGATTTGGAATCTAGCTGATGTAATAATTTCCCCTGATCTACCTCCCCCTTACAGCATATCAAAGTTCAGCATGGAATTAAAGACAATAGAAAAAAAGGTTATTTATGCGGGTTTTTTTGCAGACTTGCCTTATAAAAAGCTTGAATGCCAAAACAGTGGAATTTATAGAATATATGCCCCGATAAGCGGACCTGCACCTACAAAGAAACTTGTGTTTGATCTTCTGATAAAGACTTCAAAGATGCTCCCGGATAACTATAAGGTTACTGTAAGCTTGGGCGATTATAGCAAAAAGGATTATATGCTTGACGACGGGAAGTTGAGGATAATTGGCTGGGATGAAAATCGCGAAGAAAACATGGCATGTTCTGATGCCCTGATAGTTAGAGGCGGACTTACCACCATAGGAGAAGGTATTATTTACGGAAAGCCGATGATAGTTTTTCCAATAGCGCTTCATGGAGAACAGGAACAGAACGCGCTCAGGGTTCAGGAGCTTGGGCTGGGACTTTACATGGATCAATATAAAACAAAGCCAAAAGAGCTTTTGGAAGGTTTGCAGCTTTTGCTGGAAGACGATAGGTTCAGGAAAAACATTGAGATACCTTCAAAAATAGCCAGATCTATAAATACACAGCAAAAGGTAAAAATCATATTGGAGGACCTTGTACATGAATGAAATCCCTGAAAGCGGGATGTATGAAAAAGGCAAGCTTGACTTCGTAAAGGTTATTTCTGAAGCTTTAAACAGAGATCCGGGGAAAGATGGTATAATCCTTTATTATATAGGAACAGTAAAAGAACTCAGCAAAGATGGTAAAAAAGTAAAGCAACTTTACATAGAAGCCTATAAAGAATTAGCCGATAAAAAATTGAAGGAGATTTGTTATGATACGATAAACAGGTTTTCAACAAACGATTGCAGAATATACCATTTTTATGGCTATTTTTCCCCCGGCGAACCGCTTATAGTTGCGATAATATGGAGCAGAGATAGAAGCCAAGGGCTTTCTGCACTTCCATATGTAATCGAACGATATAAAAAAGAACCTACCATATGGAAAAAAGAAATTTATGAAGATGGAACTTCAAAGTGGTTGGAAGAATGATAGGGCTTGGAATAGAAAGCACGGCTCATACTTTTGGAGCTTCTGTAGTTAGCGAAGACGGAAGAATCATATCAAACGTTAAGGATGTCTACAGGCCACCTGAAGGGGCAGGCATACATCCACGAGAAGCTTCTAGACATCATTCAGATGTAGCACCAAAGATTCTAAAAGAGTCACTTGAAAAAGCTTCTATTACGTACCGCGATCTTGAATTCATAGCGTATTCAGCAGGCCCAGGGCTAGGTCCATGTTTAAGGGTTGGTGCTACACTTGCAAGGTTTATCTCTGCTTATTATGATAAACCGCTTATTCCGGTTCATCATGGAGTAGGGCATATAGAGCTAGGAGCACTTCTTACAGGCGCTAAAGATCCGCTTGTGCTTTTACTTTCTGGCGGTCACACGATGATACTTTCAGCTCATGATAAAAGATGGAGGGTTTTTGGGGAAACGTTAGATATAACGCTCGGTCAGCTTATAGACCAGTTCGGGAGGAGCGTGGGACTATCTTCTCCGTCAGGTCCCCAAGTAGAGACGCTTGCTTTAAAAGGTAGAAATTTCGTTCAGCTACCTTATGTGGTTAAAGGTAATGACCTTTCTTTTTCTGGAATACTTAGTGCTGCAAAGAAGTCGTTAAGAAGCGTTAGCGTTGAGGATTTGGCTTATTCATTGCAAGAGGTGGCTTTTTCTATGCTTGCAGAAACCGCGGAAAGAGCTTTAGCGCTTACAAAAAAGCCTGAGATAATGGTGGTTGGTGGCGTTGCAGCTAACAAAAGATTAAAGGAAATACTCAATTCTGTTGCAGAAAGACATGGAAGCGAGCTGCTTATAGTTCCTGCTGAATACGCAGGTGATAATGGAGCGCAGATAGCTTGGCCCGGCGCGCTTTACCATAAACATGGCTATAGCGTTCAACCTGAAAACGGATTTATAGATCAATCTTGGAGAATCGACGAGGTGGAAGTGCCATGGAGAGGCTGATAAGCAGGGGGGCTGAAGCTGATATATACTTAGGTAAATGGGGTCCTCTCAACGCGATTTACAAGATAAGAGTTAAAAAGCCTTATATGGTTAAAGATCTGGACAACTATCTCAGAAAAAGCAGGACAATCAGGGAGGCAAAAATGCTGCGGGCCGCAAGAAGTTATATCTTAACCCCATATGTCCTTTATGTGGGGCTCAAATCATATACAATAGTAATGCAGTATATTGAAGGAAAGACTATGAAAGATCTGATTAACAGTAAGCCTGAGCTTTCGTACGTTGCGGGAGAATATCTTGCAAAACTTCACAATAACAGAATAGCTCACGGCGATCCAAACACCTCAAACCTTTTGCTCGAATTAAAAAACGATAGATGGTTCATGATAGATTTTGGCCTTTCTTACTATACTGAAAGGCTAGAAGATTATGCTGTTGATTTTCATCTCTTTAAAGAAATACTTAATGTCCAGCATTCAGATGTTTATGAGCGGGCTCTCGAATCTTTCTCTGACGGGTATTTTTCAATAAGCAATATAGCAAAAGATAGGTTGATGAATAAAGTAGAAGAAATAGAAAGAAGGGGAAGGTATGCAAGAAAAAGAAAATTCGAATTTTAGCTTCTATAAATAAGAAGGGGTACGAGCTGCTCTTCCTCTGTTAGACCCCCGTGATGTCCTTTAAAAGCTATATAATCTTTATCCCCTTCAGGACCTCTGTAGGAGTAAATAAGTGATTCCGTGACATTTGGTACAGCCAGCATATCTCCCAGCCTATCGTAAAACCTTGGTTCAACCGTTTCTCCAAGGAAGCCTTCTTTTATGTATTCTTCGCGCGTAAACAATTCAAAACCCTTTAGGTTATCTTCAAAGTACCGTCTTAGTTTTGTTTCGTCTTTAACTTTCATAAAAGCAGCCCTTGAATCTCCCCACGGAGGCATTTCAAGGATATCCATTAGAGAGTCGTCAGCTACATGGCTTACTGTATTGTCTGTTTGACCGTGGTCTGCAGTAAGCAGCAGTGTTAAATTTTTTATTCCTTCTAACGAATTCAAAAGCATCTTCAATAGATCTGAAGCTGAAGATAACGTCTCGGCTGAAAATGGTCCATAATGATGGGAGAGCGTATCAACAGTGGGTATATAGATGTTAAGAAAAACTCTCTCGTTTTCTGTAAGTATCTTTCTTGCAGCCTGAAAAGCATCCCAAGGATAATAGTACTTAACTCTTTCTAAACCCCTATGGTGAAACTGCGTTGTTGGCGTATCGTAGATGCTTGCTGGAATGATTGAATACCCACGTATGCCTTTCTCTGCAAGCCTATCTCCTATGGGCACCGCTTTTTCTGAAATGTACTTTGTAAAGTTCTGATAAATAAGAGGCAGCGGAGTTTCTTGTGAAGGATGCGAAAGGTTTAACATATTGACTATTGTTCCGAGTTCTTTTATGTAGGTTGTAAATCCCATAACGCCATGTTCGCCTGGAGTTAACCCCGTATAAAAGCTAAGCATGGCGCATGCCGTAGTAGATGGAAATATGCTGGTAATTGTTTCGTGCTCAAATTTTTTAAGAACTTCTTTGTCTATGAAGCCTTTTTCTAATCCTTTTTCAAGCGTTTTCTCACCAAAAGCATCATATATGACCAACACGAATTTCCCGCTTTCGTCAAAACTTCTTTTTAATGGCTTTCTTTTGCTCTCCAGTCCAAAATTTTTCAGTATGCTCCCATATATGTTGGCAATGCTTCCCCCGTTATAATCAGGTTTTATAAAATTCATTTTAGAAAATTATATAAAGACTGATTAGCATTTAAACATTTCTGCAAACTCCAGAATAACCTATAAACAGCGCGTGTAAATATACATGAGATGCCTGAAATCTGGTTGCCATATGGAGAGCAAGAAGTATCCCTGAAGCTAAAAAGGGAAGAGATTGATGAATTATTTTCAATAAAACCCCCAGAGAGCTTTTCAGAAAATGTTGAAGCAAAGTATTACCTTACAGACGGTTCTGAATTTTCTGAAAAAATTGTGCACGTGAAAATGCCTGAACTAAAGCCCTTGGACATGACAGGTCCTAAGAAAGAAGAAGTTGTTGACGGCTACCTTTTTACCTATCCTGAGGCTCTCAAAGAAACCGTTTTAGTATGTTCTGTAAGAGTAGATCCGGTTTACTGGTTTAAGGGTCCACAAAGTGTTATTGCTCAAACTTTTGGAGCTGATGACGAAGTTTTAAAAAGAAAAGACAAACCTAATTCGTGCGAAGAAGATGGCGGCGTGTGGTTTTCTAAAAGGCTCCTAGAGACCAGTGGTGCAAAAGCTTTTTGTTATTTCGGAATGAATGGACCTTCAATAGCGGGAGAGGGTTTAAGCGTTTATGAAAAGTTAAAAGAATTCTTTTTAAACAACTCACAGAAGCATAAACGGAAGAAATTTGTTATAGCATCTGCAGGCGGTTTGCCGTACGATCTTACGTTTAAAGAAGCGCTTCTTTCATTTTATGGAATCTCTGGTATTATCGAAGATGGCGCAGAAGCTTTGCTTGTGGCTAAATGCAGCAGAGGCCTCGGGGATGAAGGACTCAGGTTATCAATACTTGGTATAAGCGAAAAAAGTTATACTATAAAAGTTTTGAATGATCTGCAAAAGAGGGCTAAACTAAGCATGGTAACATCGCTCCCTTTAACTTATCTGAAAAAGCTTGGAATAGATGGTTACAGCAGCCTTACAGAAGCTTATGAAAAGATAAGAAAAGAAAACTCGAAAGCTTTTTTAATCGAAAACGCTTATTTATACTGCAAGGTTTAAATTTTTAGTACGGTCCTTTTTCTCCTTTGCAATACACAACTCCTTTGTATCTTCTTATAAACGAAGGACATAGATAGCATGCTATAAACGGTACCTGTTGCTTTATTACCGGACAATCAACATACTCCTTTTTCATCGATGAAATAAGCCTGTTTCCTATACCCCTCAGCTCGCCGAGCTTTTCTTCTGGAACTTTAAGGGACTTTTGAGACTTTTTGACCTCTACCTGTAATACCTTTTCCATGCTTTTATTTGAAAACTATAAAGCCTTAAAGCTTTCGCTCCACTTCAGGTAAGCCATGACCATCTCTGGACTTACACTTGGTTTTCTCTGCTTTATCACTGTCTTGAAGTCGTTCATGTTAATGGGCCTTGGTTTGCTGTTGGGCTTTAATGCTTCTCCTGATTCAAAAAGCTCCCTTACAACGTTAAGCTGAACAGCCTGTACGATATCCTTTATATCGCTTCCGGTATAACCTTCAGTAAGCTTTGCAAGTTCTTCAAGTTTAACATCAGGAGCTAGAGATAATGGTTCAGTGTAAAGCTCAAACATTTTCTTACGCGCCGCCATTACAGGCAATCCCACGTATATTCTCTTTTCAAACCTTCTCAAAAATGGCGGGTCTAATGACCAAGGCTTGTTTGTCGCTGCCAGAATGTAAACGGGCGTTTTCTTTCCTTTTTCGCTTATGCCATCCGTTTCTTTTAGGAACTGATTTCTGACCCTTATTTCTCCTCCAACTTCTTGTGACCTTGTGCCAAAGAGCGAATCTACTTCATCTATAAATATAATTACCGGTTTCCCTTCTTGCTGTGATATGTCTCTTGCCTGCTGGAATAACCTTGCAACGTTCTTTTCTGCTTCACCGAGCCACTTGCTCATTATGCTTGCTGCATCGACAGAAAGAAAAACAGCATCTATTTCTGCAGCGGTAGCAGCAGCCAACATCGTTTTACCACATCCTGGAGGACCGTAAAGAAGTATGCCTCTTGGCCAGCCTAAAGGAAAGAGGTCTGGTCTCTTGTTAGGATATATGATAGCATCCTGAAGAGCCCTCTTAGCTTCATCTAACCCTATAACCTGATCGAACTTTACATCGGGCTTTTCTTTCATTACCAGATCGTCAAAATTGGCCCTGAGCGTTTCTACCCGGCCTCCGCTTGTTGTCGGCGCTTCTTCAGCTTCACCATCGTTCAAACCCCTTATCCTCTGAATTTCAGCTATCCTGCGTTTGTAAGCTTGAGCCCTTTCCATGTATATCTGGTTCAGCTGATAGTTAGGGTACAGGTTTATGAGCTTCATCAACATTTCTATTGCTTTCTGATACATCAGTATTGCCTGTGGATAGCTCCCCTGAGAGTCTAATTTTATAGCTTCGCTTGCATACTTCGCAGCAAGGCTTTCTAATTCTTGGGCTGCCTGATAACTCATTTTATATCATCTCTGCGTATTCTCCTTCTCTTGCTGCCTTAAGAAGAAAGCTCTTGAGCTCTTCTTCTGCGTTGTCCATTTCCAAAGACCTTTCTACCGCTTCTTCAAGAATGTTATCTGCGTCCATTCCAGAGAAAAGCTGTATCGGCTGACCTTGAACCGTTATGGTACCAAAGTACTGGCTAGCTTCGCTGAGCTGCTCGAAGAGGGTCGAATAAGCCTCTGATAGAGCGTCAAGGTCTGGTTTTAACTTAGCTATGGCTTTGTTAGTCTCCTTAAAAGATTCTATTACTGAACTTAAATCATTATAGCTGTCAAGCCTGAGCATAACTTTCAGGAGCAACGCATCAAGCTTATCTACCACATCATAAACCTGCTTAAGTATCGTTGTTTCCTTAGCGTATATGGCCCTCTCTTCTTGGCTTCTGCTTTTCTCAGCCCTTATGCTGAACGTGTCTATTTTAACTTTAATCCTCCACATAACAGTTAGAAGATTGTTTCTGTATTTTGATAGTTCAAGATAAGCGTCTTTAAAAGCGGGTTCCTTTTTCTTGAAGGGGTTTATATTAAACTTCATAATAATACACCAGTTTTTAGATCGGAGATCAATTTATCAGAAAAGGTCATAAAAAATTAACAAAAAGAAAAAATAGAATTATTCAGGTTATGCTTAAATCTGGTGCTTTTCTCCTTCTGGAAGGCCGATAGACCCGAGGTCAGGCAGCTTCTCTTTCATCTTTGCTTCGGCTAAGGCACTGGCTTCCGCCAGTATCTTCTCTGCGTCTTCGTTCGCAGCTTCGAAGTTCAGCGTAGATCCAGTAAGCTGTCCAGCATCTACCAATATGCTGCTTAGCAACGAAGATATTTCTGATATTTCCTGTTCTGCTGACGGCATTACCTGCATCAGTCCTGACCTTACGCTCTTTATTACAGCCATTGCTGGGGCTAGAGTAACAACTACGTCTCCTAGGTCTGTTACAGTGGTAAGCCTTGTAACTATCTGCTCTAGGGCTAGCTTAGCCTGGTTTATCATCTTGTACATCTTTCTGATTTCCGCCAGTTCGTTAGCGTATACTGTAGCGTGGTCTGAGTCGTGCTTCTGGAGATAGTTTACTATCTTCTGGAATAGCTGAGTGTCCTTTTCCTTAAGCCTGTTTGAAGCGTTGTCGAGCTTTGTTATCTGTATCTGAAGCTGCCTCACAGCCTGTTCTATTCTTGGCTTTAGCGGCCCCTCGGGCCTAACAGCTCCTTTTATCCTGTTTCCTAAACTTTCTCCTTCAGGTTGATCCCATCTTTTAGCAAAGTCGCTCATTGTACCCTTTAGTAAGAAAAAATAAAATATGATGTTGCTGTAACCGTACCTTTTTGTCACTTAAGGTACACCTTCTGCTAGTGACAAAAATTTGAGGATTTTGTCAAAAGGTTTCATCTTTTTATGATAAAACTTTATTCTTATAATTCTCTTTCATGTCTGAATACTCTAAGCTGATTCTTAAGCTAATGGAGCTAGGGTTTACTGAATACGAATCAAAGGTTTACTTGACGCTTCTGACAAAGGGACCTCTCTATGCCAGTGAGCTTGCGCTTCACTCGGGGGTTCCAAGGACAAAGATATACGAAGCGATTAAGGGGCTTATTAAAAAGCAGCTTGTAGAAGCTTACGGAAGCCCAAAAAAGTTTTCCGTTACAGCTAATCCTGAACCTTTTGAAACTATATTGGCTGAAGAAGAAAGGAAGTACAAAGAGGTAAAAAGCTTGATAAACGAAGTAAAGGAACTAAGCCAGAAAAACGGGATTACGCAACTAAAAGGGAACCTTCAGATATTGGGTGAAGATGCCCTGGACAACGTTTTTAACGATTTTCTTAAAAGGGCTAGGTACAGCCTTTACGTAATAGCAGACCAGCAGATATTTCAGTTGTTAAAAAAGCACGAGAAACAGTTGATGTCGTTGATGCTCGCAGAGGTTAACCTGAATGTGATGATACCTTACAACGATGAAGACATGATCAATGAAGCTGTCTCGCTTGACCTTCCAATTAAAGTTGGTAAAATTCCGGATCAGAAGGGCATGGTTGCTGTTGATGAAGAAATTTTCTTGATTCATAATCCAGAAACTGGGGCCTCTACTGTTATAATTCAGCCGTACATAGTAAAGCTAATAATAAACAACGCGCTGATTGAAAGCTTTAAAGGCTCGCTTGAACTCAAAGAATACATAAAGTTCTTACACTCCGGGTTTTCAGAAGATCTAATAAACTTAAAGGTCGAAAGCGATGCTTACAGAATATTTTTCTACAACGCGCTCAAAACACTAGATGAAGAAGAGCTAAAAAAGATTTCTTATAAAATGCTTGAAAGCTATAAAACCAAAACAAGCATTTTTGAAGCTGAAGCCAGATCAGCACTGCCCGCTTTTGTAGAGCTCATAAAGACCGACATAAATAACGGGGAGATCAAATATGATGAGACTACAAGAATGATAACGGTTGAGCTTGAAGAAGGTTCTGAGCTGCCCCCTTCTCCTTGGTTCTTCATGATGAAGGCGTATCTTAATGCTCAGGGCAAAGACCTAGAAAAAGTGGCTAATATAAACGGAGAAAAGAAAAAGATTTTACAGTTTAAAGTACCGTGGGAAATAGAGGATATACTTTTCTGAGCCTGTTCTATTCTTTTTTAGCCCTCAGTTCCTGAAGGTAAGCTTCATAAACCTGTTTTGCCTTTTCAGCTGAAGGCCCAGTGCCTTCCACAACACCGCTTTTTGTAACCTTTATCTTGTCCATTACTATTATTGCCCCTATATCTTCACGTAACTTAACCATGTTCGGGAAGACCCTGTTGAGCCTATCAGCTAGTCCTTTAAGGTCAAAAAGTTCCTCGAGCAGCGTTATCTTTTTAACTGACTTTGAAGAGTAAACGATTCTTATAGTTGTTTCAGCTTTCATTTCAAGTATCAAATTTAGAGAGGGATCGACTGCCACAAGAGTTCCCTCCACTTCTCCTTCATCGGTATAGACCCTTACCTTTTTTCCAACTATCGACGCAAGTTCTTCAATATACTTTTTTTCAACTATAGACGACAATCTAACTTATTATGATCTTCACTTTATATAAAGCTTTTACTAAACACTTATCGGTTATATTTGTGTAAAAGCATCGGTTTCTAAAATTCTTTTAAGGATTGTAAGCCAATGGACCAAAACCTGCACCTGAAAGGTATATTCCAATAGCAAATATTGCCAGCAGTATTATTATAGCAATTATGTCTATCCTCCTTATCTTGGGTTCATTATAATAGGTCCTCTTTGGCATTGCCCTGAACCCCCTTATGTCTGCTGATATAGCAATATTTTCAGCAGACCTCAGAGTCCAGATAACTACCGAAGCTACTATAAGTATGACCAGTTTTGTCTGCTCCCATGCCCTTTTCAGGTATTTTGTAATATTGCCTTCGAAACCACCGGTAAATTCAAAGCCTCTAGATCTTGCGGCATCAGTTATCGTTATTGTAGATTCTAGTATTTTAGGTATGGAAGTTATACCAACAATTAGGCCAAACCCTATCTCAACAGGTATCTTTGATTTTTCAAGAGAAATTAGTATGTCAGAGGGAGAGCTTGTGAAAACCAAAAGAAAACCTGACGCTATACCTGTTGAGGCCCTGAACGCTATCTGCAAACCGTAGAATATACCCTGTATAGAAAAACCATAAGCCCCTATAGCCTGAAACGCTGTTGGAAATAATATTAAGAACGTATCTCTTCCAAAAAGTTCAGCCAGTGTTTCTGGTGGTGTGAACATTCCTTCTGTCCATGCTGTGCCTATAAAAGTAGCTAAAGTAAGAGGTATCACTATCCTGTATTTTGCTATAGGATCTGTAGTCCATAAATATAAAAGGAGTAGGGCTATCAAAAATATTGCAGAGATCCACCATATAGTCATGGCTCCTATGGTTGTCAGTATTATAGCTAATAGAATTTTGGTTCTTGGATCCAGCTTATATAGGAATGATTTGCCTGAAACAAACTGAAATAATGATATATAACCCCTGAAACCTATTATTTTCCAAATGAGGTATATCGTTAAAGCTGGACCCATGGTGATAAGAACTATAGCCAATACCCATGCTTCTATTACTTCCATATACGATGGAAATTAAAGGAAAATTATATATAAATTTTTCTCGGCAACTAGAGCAAGCTAGAACCATCCTTAAATTGACTGAATAATTCTATAGCATTATAAAAAATAATAGATTAATGAATCTTAGTTTGTTGTTTTATTTATTCTGTCCTTTCTTTATTACATATATGTCGAGTGCCATTGAAAGCCAGAGCATCAAACCCCATGCAAAGCTAAGGCCCCAGAGAGCGTCTCTCGCATGATAATTTGAGACATAAAATGGTTGATGGTATGTTTCCGTGTTTATAATATAGAGATGGTATTGCATTATATATGGTGTTGAATAAGCTTGGGGATAAAGGAAGAACAATATAAACCCCATTATCAGCAGAATTACTGGAATCGCTATGCTTTTGTTTCCTTTCTTTTTCTGCATATAGTCTACAGCGGCAAGTATTATTACTATCAGTGCAAGAACGCTGTTTACTTCGACCACTAAGTAGTTGTAGTGATAACTCAACGTCATTACATAAGGTATTGTAATAAGGTCCAGTATCCCTACTATTAGAGCAAAAAGTGCCCATGTTGTAGGTGAACCTGTCGGAAGTTCAAGTTCTTTAGGTCCTTCTTCAGACATTTCGCTTCGTTTAATTAATTAGATTTTATTGTATTTAAATATTTCTGTCCAGATCTTTTGTTGGCTTTGGCCGTTTTTACATAAAATTTTTTATAAATAATATTAGCTTGAAGTAGTTACCTTAACTATTATATTAACAGGGCCTGAATAAGAAACTGCAGGGGTCGCTACCGTTACGTATAGAGTTTTTGATTGTCCAGGAGTTACTTCTAAAGGCAAAGATTCCGAAAGGTATGTTGTAGGTATAGCAAAACCTGTTGTATTGGTTGTAACAGATTGTACATAGATTGGAACCTTACCATCATTGGTTATGTTTAGTTCATAATCAAAAAAGCTATCCGCCTTTATAGTAAATGTTGAGCTCGGTTGCAAAACGCGACCCACAATAACTGCTCCTGCGCCTGGTGGCTGATATACTATCAGGTTTACGCCTTTAACATATACTTCAGGCGTTGTGACATAGTTCTGGTATATAATGCCGCTAATTATGAGCAATATAGCTACCACGGCAGCTAAGGTAAAAATGTCCTTGTTCATCTTATTCACCTACCGCGCTTTTTCTACTCTCCTTTTTTATTATTCCTATACTTTCAAAGAGAGCAGAAACTTCGTTAAGTTTTACTGCTGGAGGCTTTATCCTTAACTTATGAGTCAGTTGAAACACTTGGGGTGGAACAACTGACCATTCTTTGTGCTCTGAAGCCCTAATAAAAGCTTCACGAGGTGTTCCTTCGTAAGCAACTTTTCCATCATAGAAAACTATTGCTTTATTACTGTAATCAGCCGCCTGCTTTACGTTGTGTGAAACCATAATTACCGTTATTTTATAATTCTTATTGAGGTCTTTTATATACGATAAAATTTCTTCTCCGGTTTGCTTGTCCAAACCTCTTGTAGGCTCATCAAGCAAAAGTATCGCTGGATTATTGATCAGTACGCTACAAAGAGTAAGAAGCCTTCTCTGTCCAACGCTTAGCATGTGCGGGCTTGTGTCTTTATAAGAATAAAGTCCAAACATCCTGAGCAACTCTTCCGCTTTTTTCTCGGCTTCTTCTTTGCTTTCCCCCCTTAACCTAGGGGAAAACGTTACTTCGCTCATAACGGTCGTGTTAAGGATCATCTGATCTGGATCCTGGAAGACATATCCAACAATCTTTGCTATTTTTGCCATGTTAAGCTTTGCTATATCAGCCCCATTGAGCACTACTTTGCCTCGTGTAGGTTTCTGTAACCCGGCTATAATTCTTAATGCTGTAGTTTTACCAGAACCGTTAGGTCCCATTATAGATGCGATTTCTCCTTTTTTGACGGTAAAGTTTATACCCTTTAATGTGAACTCTTTGCTTCTTTCATACTTAAACCATACATCGTTAAATTCTATTACGTTTTCTGTTTCGTTTGAAAGTAACGTATCGGGGTCGATAAACGGAAGTTTTTTGTCCCAAAGCCCTTCAACAACTGGCTTATTCATATCTATAAATTCATCGACGTTTAAAGGCGCAATCTTAGCTGTAGGGTTCACCATCTTATGTATAGCCGCTATCTGAGGTTCTTCAATGCCGTACGATTCGATGTTACGCATAAGCGCCTCCCTTATTGGAGCATCTATTGCTATTTTCTTATTGTGAATGAGGACAAGCCTGTCAACTAAACCCAAGACCCTTTCTACTTTGTGCTCTGCCATTATTATCGTTATCCCGTATTCGTCTCTCAGTCTTCTTAGAGTGTTGAAAACTTCTTCTGTGCCAAGCGAATCGAGCATGCTAGTGGGTTCATCCAAAATAAGAAGTTTCGGTCTCATTGCAAGCGCGCCAGCTATAACGAGCCTTTGTTTTTGCCCTCCTGAAAGCAGAAAAGTTGGCGCTTTCCTTTGTTCCCAAAGATTAACTTCTTTAAGCGCCCATTCTACCCTGCGGGCTATTTCTTCAGGAGGGACCGCCATGTTTTCAGGGCCAAAAGCTACATCGTCTTCAACTATAAGAGCAAAAATCTGATCTTCAGGAACCTGATACACGGTGCCAACATATTTTGTTATTTCCTTTAACTCGGCTTCCTGTGTCTCTACACCAAACACCTTAACAGAGCCCTCGATGCTTGCCTGAATTACGTGGGGTATAACACCATTTATCGCATTAAGCAATGTTGACTTTCCTGAGCCTGTCCTTCCAACAAGAAGCACAAACTCCCCCTCTTCTATTTCAAGGTTTATGCCGTCAAGCGCGGGCTCTGATTCTAAACCGTACGAAACGCGCAAGTTGCTAATTTCAACTGCCTTCATTACTAACTCAGCACCTAAAAAATAGTTTATAGTTATTAATAAATATTTTTTTTAGAATCCGCCGACTATGACTTTCTTTATGTAATATACTAAGGGCGCAAGTATTATTCCTACTATTATGCCGCCTATTCCGTTTGTCAGAGTTTCAAACAAAACATAGTGCCATGTGTACAGATATCCTTCAACAAAAGTTGCCCAGAACCCTTGATACCAAAAGTTATACGCGATCATCACTATAAAACCTACTACTGCTCCATCAAGGAAGTAAAGTCCTGGTATTTTGCGTACGTTTTCCTTTGGTTTTGAAGTTTTGCCGGCTTGAGCCTGTGCTTGGGCCGTCTGCTCAACGGCTGCCTGAGCCTTAAAAGATAGAACTTTCTGATATGGAGTGCCCATGTATTTCCCACGTACTAGAAGGTAAAGGTCTATCAGTATAGCGTAAGCTGTTACCTCGTAGATAAACCAGAAAGGCTCTCCTCCAAAACCGTAGTGGAATATATCCGATAGTAAAGTGTATATCAACATCATTATTGAGACACTTCCCGGTTTTCCTATGAGTGCTGCTACAAGGAAAAGTATGAAAAGCTCTCCTATCGTTGGATAGTAAAATATTGTAGTTATTGCTGAGAACCTCGGGATCAGTGGCGATATAAAGAAGTTCCATATTACTAGAATAGCTGCTAAAAGACCCATGTACACGTAATCTACTGTCCTAAAGCTGGCCAGCAAGTGTTTTTTCCATCCGTATACAAACAAGGCGGCTATAATAACGAAGTATATTGCCATTCCCCACCATGGTATTACTGTATGCATGTTAAAGTGAACGCCGTTCCATGTCATAATAATTAAATATTAATCCGCGGCTTAATAAACATTTCTGTCCGCATTTATAAATTATATATGACATAAAGTTTAAATTTAGAAATCTCGACATCGGTATTTTTAAATCGTCTGGAATTGCTTTTAAATAACGCGTTTTACATAATCTTTCTAATTTTATAAATAATCTTAAAATTGAAATTAATTGTATTTAGCTCTATAAATTATTATAAGTATATATGGAAATATTTTTGTAGTAATAAACAAAAGTGTTTATTTAACGCAAAAAATAAATATAATCGATAATTAAAATTATGCATGATATTTAACGAGCTTGATGAAAAACCATTAAACAGATTCATCGTATACATGACAATATTAGTGGGGTTGGGAACTTTTTTAGATGGTTATGACCTTTTGAACGTAAGCATAGCATTGCCTTTTTTGATCAAAGTTATGAAAATTACAACTGCCGTTCAAGGGCTACTGGGTACAGCAACATATCTTGGAGGAATTTTTGGAGCAATTATTTTTGGCGTTTTCAGCGACCTCAGGGGAAGAAAGCCTGCCCTTATATTGGATTTATTTTTCTTTTTTATAGCATCCTTTGTTTCTGCGTTTGTTTCAAATGTTATGCAGCTTATAGCAATTAGGTTAGTTATAGGGTTTGGTATAGGTGCCGACATAGTTTCTGGACCTGCTCTTTTATCTGAAATGCTTCCAAAAAACAAAAGGGGGACAATGCTAGGCATATCTCTCCTTATGATGCCGTTAGGTGGCCTTGTAAGCGTGCTTGTAGCTTATATGTTGTACTCTTTAGGGATTTCTCCCAACATCATATGGAGGATAATATTTGCATTAGGTGCCATTCCTGCTCTTATTGTTATACTGCTTAGGAACTATCTAGCTGAGTCTCCCAGATGGCTTGTAAAGTTTGGTGATCCTAAAAAGCATGCTCGAGAATTCAAAACGTTTGGGATAAATATTCAAAAAAACGAGAGAAAAAGTTACTTGGAAATCTTTAGGAAATACAAAAGAGGATTTGCGTACTCGTCTATAGCTTGGTTTACAGCTGGAACGACTTCTATGCTCACAATCTTTACTCCACTTATACTACAAAGGTTTGTTACCAAGGGCTATTTACAGTTGATATCATTAACGCTTGTAGTCTGGATTTTTGCGCTTCTAGGCGCTTTGGCTTCAGCGCTTCTACAGGACTATGCAGGGAGAAAGAAGCTTGCTGTCGCCTCTATAATGCTTTTGGGGGTTTCTTATATGCTTCTTGGTTTTTCTTTGTTTTTAAGCGCTTATGTGATAGAGCTTATTCTTTCGTTGGCAATGTTTTTCTCTTTTATGAACGTAGGCGTTGCTTATGCTGTACAGACAGAAGTTTTTCCAACAGATTTAAAGAGCTTCTCTGATGGTCTAGCATTTTCAATAAACCGGGTTGCTAACTTCGCCTTTGGCTCGTCAGTGCCCGTTCTTCTAGCTTTAGGCGTATTAACACATTTTCTGTGGTTTTCAGGTTTGCTTTTAATGCTACTGGCCTTTGTTCTTGCTGTTTTAGGCATAGAAACAAAGAACAAATCGCTTGAACGAATAGAGGAAGAACTAGCTGGGCGAAAAATAGTCACCTAAAGTAATATGTTATAACTCTTTGTTCAAGTATATTTTAAATGCGCTGGAGCGCTTTTTATATCTCATTATATATTTACTCTAGAAAAAATAACAACGTATATGTATTAAATATAACATTAAGAAATACTTTTATACTCTATTGTCAATTATTGTGCAATGATAGACCTTATTCCACGTTACTGGTATAATATAGTACCTGACCTTACTAGACCTTTGCCTCCACCTCGAGATCCTGAAGATTCTGACTTTTCGAGGATTGAGCTTCTAAACAGAATAATCCCTAAGGAGGTTCTCAGGCAGCAATTTACAGCTGAAAGATATGTTAAGATACCTGATGAAGTTATGGAGCTTTATTCACTTGCTGGACGGCCGACCCCTCTTATGAGAGCAAAAAGGCTCGAAGAACTTCTTGATACGCCAGCAAAGATTTACTTTAAGTACGAAGGTGCGACTCATTCTGGATCTCATAAAATAAACACAGCTATACCTCAGGCTTACTTTGCCAGAGAAGAAGGTGTAGAGAGGGTTGTAACTGAAACTGGGGCTGGGCAGTGGGGAACAGCCGTGGCGCTTTCGGCTGCATTAATGAAAATAAAATCCACCATTTTTATGGTAAGAGTTAGTTACGAACAGAAACCTGGAAGGAAGACCGTTATGAAACTTTACGGCGCTGAAGTATACCCAAGCCCTTCAGAGTTTACTGAATATGGTAAAAATGAGCTGAAGAAGAACTCAGCTAATCCAGGATCTCTGGGCATAGCAATGAGCGAAGCTATCGAATACGTCATTAAAAACGGTTATAAATATCTTATTGGAAGCGTTCTTGAAGTTGTTCTCCTACATCAATCTATAATAGGCCTTGAAGCAATAAAACAGTTTGAGCTTATTGGCGAAGAGCCTGAGGTCCTTATAGGGTGTGTCGGAGGTGGTAGCAACTTTGCGGGATTTACTTATCCGTTTATAGGTTCTAAAATTGGTTCTCGCTATTTAGCCGTTAGCTCTTCTGAAATAAAAAAGTTCAGCAAAGGAGTGTATGAGTATGACTTCCCTGATTCAGCAGGCCTTTTGCCTATGCTTAAGATGATAACGCTTGGGAAGGATTACGTTCCTCCGCCAATATATTCTGGGGGCTTAAGATATCACGGTTTAGCTCCAACTCTAAGCCTTATGATTAAAGATAAAATTATCGAATGGATGGAGTTCAGTGAAAAAGAAATCTATGATGCTGCAAAGCTTTTTGCCAGCGCTCAGGGTATTATTCCTGCGCCTGAAAGCGCTCATGCAATAAGCGCTGCTATTAAAATAGCGAAAGAAGCAAAAGAGAAAAACGAAAAGGAAGTTATAGCATTCAATCTTAGCGGGCACGGCCTGCTTGACCTTTCATATTATCAAAAGATGGAGGCCAAATGACAATTAAAAAACTCTTGGTCAGCTATATAACTCTCGGGTATCCTAATGAAGATGACTACTTAAAATTTGTAAAAGAGGCCGACGCTTTAGGCACAGATATTTTTGAGCTTGGCTACCCACCCAAGTTTGCTAAGTACGATGGACCTCTCATAAGAAGCTCTTATTTAAAAGTAAAGTCAATGTACAACAATTTTTCAGACCTCATTTCATATACAAGAAACATCACGAAGAAAAAAATAATAATATTAACATACCTAGAAGGGGTCCAGAACAATCTTGATGAGTTTCTTGATATGACCAAAGCTTCAGGAGCGGATGGAGTTCTATTTCCAGACCTATTAATCGATTTTTCTGAAAATTACTCCAAATATTTAAACAAGATTTTAGAAAAGGGTCTTGATTCTGTCGTTTTTGTTTCTCCTTTTGTACCTGACAAGATAATATCAGATGTTTACAAGTTTTCTTCACCTTTTCTGTATTATGGGGTAAGGCCAACAACGGGCGTAAATACCCCGGTTAACGTAAGCTCGCTTTTAAAGCGGTTAAAGAACCTCACAAATAGCAGGGTTGTTGTGGGCTTTGGCTTAAAAGGCTTAGAAGAAATAAAGGAGGCGCTTAGCGCAGGCGCTGATGGTGTTGCTATTGGCTCAGCTTATGTTGAAGCTTTTGAGAACAACGGGCTTAGTGGTGCTCTTGACGTTGTAAAAATGGTGAGAGATGTCCTTGATGAATTTTAATAAAACTTTAGAAAAGCTACTTGAAAGAAAAAACTTAAGCATAGAAGAATCTTTTGAAATAGCCTCGGCGATAATAAGGGGAGAACTTTCTGAAGCACAGACCTCTGCGATACTAGTAGCACTTAGGGCAAAAGGGGAAACTTCACAAGAAATAGCAGGATTTGCGCTTTCTATGAGGAATTCCGCAATCAGGATAGGGCCATGGTATGATGCTGTTGATACAGCTGGAACAGGAGGGGATGGCTTCGGCACATTTAACGCCAGCACGGCTTCCGCAATAATAATAAGCAGATCTGTAAAGGTCGCCAAACACGGTAACAGAGGTGTAAGTAGCAGGAGCGGTTCTGCAGAATTCCTTGAAGCGCTTGGCTATAACGTGCTGGTAAGACCAGAAGAAGCTGAAACCCTTATTCAGAATTCTGGATTTGTGTTCCTTTTTGCTCAGTTTTATCACCCTTCTATGAAGAACGTCGCTCCTATAAGAAAGGCTTTGGGAATAAGAACTATTTTTAATATATTAGGGCCTTTGACAAACCCAGCAGGAGTTAGAAAACAGGTCATAGGTGTCTATTCGCGCGACCTTCTACAGCCAATTTCGGAGACGCTTTTTACTTTAGGTGCAGAAAACGTTTATCTTGCGCATGGTTATCCCGGAATTGATGAAGTTTCAGTATCAGGTGTTACAGAAGTTGTCAGAATTAAAAGGAAAAGTTATGAAAAATTCAGAATAACTCTAGAAGATTTAAAACTTAAGGAGCCCGTAAACATTGATAAGTTAAAAGTCCAAGAACCCGAAGAATCAGCTTCAAGGTTCATAAGGGCCTTAAATGGGAAGGATGATGATATTAAGAAGTTCATAGTTGCAAATTCTGCACTAGCGCTTTTAGCTTCAGAAAGCGTCTCGAGCGTTTCAGATGGGCTAGATTATGCAGAACAGTTAATTGCACAAGGTCATGAGACGTTGAGAAAAGTTGTATCCTCTCACGGTGATATTCGCAAAATTGAAAAACTCGAGGAGATGACGGCTACTTGAAAGTCAAGTTCTGCGGAATTACAAACCTAGAAGATGCGATTAAAGCCGAAAGACTCGGAGCTGATATGCTAGGTTTTATATTGGAACCTGCACAAGCAAGATATGTTACACCTGAACTTTTGAATAATGCCAGAAGAGTTTTAAAAGTTCCTGTAGTTGCTGTAAAGCTACAACCAAAATTTGACGAACTTTTGGAGCTAGCTGACTTTATACAGATTCATAAAGTTTTAGAAATTACAGAGCTAGAGATGTTGCGTTCTTACTCATCACGATTCATACTTTATGTACCATCATCAAAAGAAGGGTTAAATTACATAAAGCTTTTAGACAGCGTACCAAATGCAGTACCGCTTATAGATTCATCTAAGAAAGGCATTCCTTCTGATCTGGTTTATGCAAAGGAACTGCTTAAAATGAGACCTGATTCTGGGCTTGGCGGTGGTATAACGCCTGATAACGTCAATCTGTACGCTAAGCTTAATCCTGCATGGATAGACGTTTCAAGCGGTATAGAATCTTATATCGGAAAAAAGGATGAAGCGAAGATGAAAAAGATTATAGAGGTTGTTAAAAATGAGCGTAACTGAAAAAAAGATCTCTCAAATGCCTGAGCCTTATAAGCTTTTTTCGTGCATAGAAAAAGAAAACGAGACGGCTGCACTTCTCGAAAGCGTACGGGGGCCTGAACATCTTACTAGATATTCTATAATAGCTTGGGGTACAAAGGAAAGAATAAGCGGTAAAAAAGGAAAGGTTTACGGAACATTTTCCAGAGACTTCTATGACCCAATTGAAGTTTTCAGCGAAGTTATAGCAAGGTCTCAGGAAATCCCATTCCCGGGAAGGTATAAAGGTGGACCAGTGGGTTACCTCAGTTACGATGCGGTAAGATACTGGGAGAACGTAAAAGATGAAAAGCCTGAAGCTGAACCGTGGCCCGAATTTGAGTTCTTTGTTCCAAAAAACATTATAGTTTATGATAACTATCAGGAGAACGTTTACATCTTTGGAGAAGAGCCAAAAGCCACCTGCGTGGATCATGATGAATTTAGAGTCAAGTTAGAAGGGGAATCTATTAAAAAATACGATTTTGAAGATTCTGTCAGGAAAGTTAAGGAAAAAATATTTTCGGGTTATGCGTTTCAGGTTGTAATTTCCAGATTTTATTCATACGCGTTCAATGGTGATCCATTGACTTTCTATAAAAGATTACGGAATATAAACCCTTCACCTTATATGTATTACCTTAAGTTTGGAGAGAAGAAACTTATCGGGGCCAGTCCCGAAACACTTTTCAGTCTACAGGATGGGGTCGTCGAGATCTATCCTATAGCGGGGTCAAGACCTCGTGGGAAAAACGCTGAAGACGACTTTAAACTTGAAAGGGATTTAATACGATCAGAAAAAGAAAGGGCTGAACATCTAATGCTTGTGGATCTCGCAAGAAACGATGCTGGCAAAGTGTCTTATTACGGATCTGTAAAGGTTCCTGACCTTATGTACGTTGAAAAATACAGCCACGTGCAGCACATTGTAAGCAGGGTCATCGGCACTCTAAGAAAAAATGTTTTTGCGCCAGATGTTCTGAAGGCAACTTTTCCAGCTGGAACCGTCAGCGGTGCACCAAAACCCTATGCCATGAACATTATAGAGGAGATTGAACCATACAAACGTGGACCATATGCAGGCGCGGTGGGATTTTTTTCTTCAAATGGTGATTCTGAATTCGCTATCGCAATAAGAAGTGCATTTTTTAACAAAGAAATTATGAGGATTCAGGCCGGCGCGGGCATAGTTTATGATTCTGTTCCTGAAAACGAATACTGGGAAACTGAGTTTAAGATGAAAGCACTTAGGATAGCTGCTGGTGATACAGAATGAGCGATTTAACTCTCATAATTGACAATTATGACAGCTTCGTTTATAATATAGCCCAGTATGTTGGAGAGCTTGGAAGCACAGCCATCGTAGTGAGAAATGACGAGATATCTGTTAAAGCTGTCGAAAGAATAAACCCTGACAGGATAATAATTTCTCCTGGACCCGGTTCACCTGAAAGGAAAGAGGATTCAGGAATTGTTATAGAACTTATAAGGGTTATTGGCAGAAGGATTCCGCTGCTGGGCATTTGTTTTGGACATCAGGCCATAGGAGTGGCTTACGGTGCTAAGATGAGGAACGCAAAAAAAATTATGCATGGAAAGATCGGCAAAATAAGGCATTTATCTAATTCACCCATTTATCAGGGTATTAATTCTGAATTTACTGCCACTAGGTACCACAGCCTAGTTCTTTATGATGTTATAGATCCCCTTGAAGTTGATGCCATTAGTTTAGATGATAATGAAATAATGGGTTTACATCATAAAGAATACAGAATATATGGAACTCAGTTCCACCCTGAGAGCATAGGAACTTCTGTAGGAAAAAAGATACTTTATAACTTTTTAAACAAGGTGTAGAGATTGCCCCGAGAATTAACTGGCTGGCTTAATGAAGTGGTAAGGGCCGCGCAAAAAAGAAAACCCATAATAAAACAAAGAGAAAGGGCTTTTTATGATCTAAAAGAAAGCATACTTAAAAAGAAGAAAGATGGCTTAAATCCGATAATTGCAGAATTCAAAAAAAGATCCCCCTCTGGATTTATGCAGGATAGAGACCCTGTAAATTACGCTAAGTTTATGGAAAGTGCGGGGGTTGCAGGAATGAGCATTTTAACTGAGCCTGTTTACTTTTCAGGTAGTTATGAGATTTTTGAAGCCATTGCCAAGACTGTAAAGCTACCTTTGCTTTTTAAAGACTTTGTAGTTACTGAGGACCAAGTACACACTGCTTACAGCATAGGCGCAGATGCGGTATTATTGATCGTACGCATACTCAAAGAAAAAGAGTTCTGCAACCTTTTTGAAACTATAAAAAGTTACGGCATGACACCGCTCGTAGAAGTAGAGGACGAAAACGATTTAAAAACTGCAAATAGTTGCGGAGCTGATACAATAGGGATAAACGCTCGGGATCTGAGCTCTTTGACAGTAAGCGTTGAGAAGATTATTCAACTTATTAAAATTACGCCTAAAAAATCTTTAAAAATAGCTGAAAGCGGTATAAACGAAAGACATCAAATAATAAAGCTTAAGGAAAATGGAGCCGATGCGTTTCTAATAGGTACAGCTTTAATGAAGGACCCGTGCAAAATACAATTTTTTATATAATTTTTACTTCATAAATTACAGTAATTATGCATAGAAAGATAAAAAATAAAGAATACCTAGCGAATTCTTTAATGCCAAACATGTTTATCTCTTCATAATTGCTAAATTTTCTGTTTTTAAAAACATTCACAAAAAACCTTACTGAGGGTTCGACTAATGGTAAAACGAAATATAATGGAAGATAGATAAAAGCTAGAAAACTCGTTAGAAAAATCGCAAATGAATATTTTGGGTCTATATTCCTGAACTTTAACTTGCTTTCTACATAAAGCACTTCGGCCGCATTATAAGAAAATAACAAGAACCCAATAAGCGATTTTGCAAAACCTAGCCAGCTTAAAATTGAAGCAAAATAATAATAAAAACCAGCAAGTATAGAAGAACCTAAAACCAATGCTTGTACCGATCTGCCTTTTCTTCTTATCGCATAAAGAAGATATATAGATGCGCAGATCAAGGAAGGCAAAATTCCCAAAAGAACGATCATTCCATTTAATGCAATCGCTATAAAAATCGGAACCGCATCCAGCAAAACAATCATTATATAATTTATATTGAAAGGCTTAGCTGAATTTTCAAACAAAAAGTCGAAAGTTAACAAGAATAGCAGGTATGAAATTAAAGCTATTAACAAATTAGGCCATTTAAAATGTAAACTGGAAAAGACTGCTAGCAAAAAAGAAAAAGTTAGAATACCCGCAGAACTCTTTTCTCTTGGTATTCTAAAAATATTCTTAGTTAACATTTTGTTTATAGATTTTTATGCTTAGATTTTAATTTAATTTTTATCTTTAATCTAAAGCTGAAGGTTTTTGAAAACTCTTTTTTAAAGTTAATTATATTACTTTGGAACTATTTTCGCTTTAGTATTCTCCTAAAGCTATCCCTTCTCCTCTTATATCTGCATACGCTATTTTTTCTTCGTTTATAAACTGTATTCCATGCCCTACACCTGTAGGGCCTGGATATTTTACCTTCTTTTCAACAAATTCAACACCTTCTTCTGCGAATACTTCATGCCCATCCCATAGAAACCGAGGAGATTCTATCGCATCGCCTATGTTCATGCCTCTTTCGACAATATTAGTTATGATAAGAAAATGCTGTTGAGGTCTGTAATGGGCTCCGCTTATTCCAAAAGCAAAAGATATCTCTCCGTCTTTGGTAGCAATTACAGATGAAAGGGTGTGAAGCGGTCTTTTATGAGGCAGCAAAGAATTGGGTCCACTGAGCTTAAAGTCGCTCGCTCGATTGTTTAGCGTTATCATGTAATCAGGGTGAGTTATTCTTGAACCATATAAGTGATACAAGCTTTGTATGCCAGAAACTACATTGCCTTGTTTGTCCGAAATTACAAAATTCGTTGTATCGCCGTCTTTCAGCTCTGTTTCTGAAAGGGAAACGGATTCTTTCATAATCTTTTCTACTGGAACACTTACAAATCTTGGGTCCCCAACGTATTTGTCTCTTAAACCATAAGCCCTTTTGTATACATTTAATATTTCTTCTAACCCTTTTTTGTCAAAATTTACTTTCTTTTCCTTAAATGCGTTAAGTATTAAGAGCGTTGTTATGCCTTGACTGTTTGGAGGTGACTCATATATTGTGTATCCTTTATAATCTAGCTTCAAAGGTTCAGAAAACTCTGGCCTATAGTTTTTAAAATCATGTTCTTTCAGAACGCCGCCCATTTCCTGAACGTATTCAGATAAACCACTTGCTATTTCGTTATAAAAAAACTCGGGCCCGTTCTCAGCTATCCCTTTTATCGATTTCGCCAAACCTGTTAGCCTGATCCTTTCCCAGAGGTTTTTGTTGTAAATTTTTCCTGTAACACTGTCGTGATAGCCAGAAAGCATTTCTTTTATTGTAGCCAACATTTTACTTGTGACGGGAACACCTTTTTCTGCAATCTCGGCTGGTGTTTTTAAAAGCTCTCCCCACTCAAGGCTTCCGTACTTTTTCCACATTTCATAAACCCCATAAACCATTCCAGGAACTACTGGAGATAATGGACCGTATCTCGGTATTTCAGAGAATCCCCGTTCTTTTATAGTTTTGCTTAGATCTTCTGGGGCCCAACCAGATCCGTTTATGAAACTTATTTCGCCTTCTTTGTATATCATTGCCATAAAATCCCCACCAAGACCGTTCAGAGCGGGTTGAACTACAGCTAAGGCAAACGACATGGCTACTGAAGCATCTATAGCGTTACCCCCTTTCTTTAAAACCTCAATGGCCGTTATAGTTGATAAAGCATGCTCGCTAGTGGCTAAACCTTTTTCGCTTACAAAAACTGGCTTTAACATAAATCTTTTTAGCGCTTGCGGTTAAAAGTTTTTCTTTCTTAAATCGGCTTGATAAATCGATTTTAGCGGTTTAAGATTTGCTATATATCTTGATAAAGCACGCGTTATACAATATTTTTTATTAATAAAAAACAATGTAAAAATATTTTAAAAAAATATTTTCGGTTTATAAAAATAGGATATAAATTACTTTTTGATCAGCGTTGGCAAACTGAATATTACTGTAACTGTAAGATTTATGGCTAACGCGATTATTCCTATCCATATCATATATCCTCCCATGTGATAAAGGCTGGTCGTAAGTGGCCCAAATTTGTTTGCCACCTCTACAAGGTAGATTCCAGAAGCCATTCCAGCTATGAGCCCTGCCATAAGGGCGTATTTGTTAAGCTTTCTTGTGACAAGGCCCAAAAATACTGGAGGCAAAGTTTGGAGTATTATTATGCCGCCTAAAAGCTGTAGCTGTATTGCATATGTTGCAGGCACAACAAAAACAAAACCTAATGCAGTGAACTTGAAAATCACAGAGGCCCATTTTGATATTCTCGTCTCAGTTTCTGGCTTTATCTGAGGCTTAATCGGTTTTATTATGTTTCTTGTAAGCAGGTTTGCCTGAGCTATGGCCATTATAGCTGCAGGAACAAGGCCTCCAATGAATATTCCCAGCAACACTATGCCAGCAAACCAATCTGGAAGCGTTGACACTGCAAGGGCTGGTATTGAATATATACCCATAGAAGATAGTGGAAACTTGCTTAATAAACTCATAGCCGCTTTATCAGAATATGCTAGAAGCCCTAGAAGGGCTAAGAGAGCTAGTCCTATTCCATAAATAGGAAGGAAAGCGTCGCTTATTGCGAGTTGTTTCTTACCAGAAGCGCTGAGAGAGCCGTTTATTGAATGCGGATAGAGGAAAAGCGCAAAGGTGCTTCCTACCCATAAAGTAGTGTATCCAGCTTCAAGCGCTGGCAAAGGCTTCAGATAAGTTATTCCCGTTGAAAGCCATGCAATGTGTTTAGCTGCTAATGCAGAGGCAAAGCTCTGGGCATCAGAAAAAGCCGATGAAAAGCCTCCGAACTTTAAAGGTATAATAATTATAAGAGAGATCACAGAAATGAAAATAAGGATATCCTTGAGAACAGCTCCAAGAGTTGCCCCTCTTAGTCCGCTAGTAAAAGTAAAAGCTGCCAGTATAACGAATGAGACTGTAAGGGCAACATCGCTTACTAGCTTTACGTTGCTTGTAATCCCGAGAAGCATTACTCCAAGAACCGCCTGCATCCCCACTATTTGCAAAGCTATGTAAGGCAGTTCTGCTACTATTCCTGTAATTGCAACGAGTCCAGCTAACACTTTACTGTTAAACCGATCCTCTACCATGTCGGCTGCTGTAACGTAACCTTTTTCCCTAGACCACTGCCAGAGCCTAGGCATCGTGACCATTGCTACCATAAAAGTTGTTGCTACATAAGGAACTGCATAAAAGTAAAGAGCTCCAGAGGCAAACATACCTGAAGGTACAGCTACAAAAGTATACGCTGTGTAGACGTCAGCCCCTATTAGGAACCAAGCAAGAAAGGCCCCAAGTCTTCTTCCTGCAAGTGCCCATTCGTGGAGCTTGCTAAGGTCCCCCCTTCTCCATCTTGCACCGTAAAAACCTAGAAAGGTGAAGAATAAAAAGAGAATTATGAAAGTTATCCATCCGAAAATGCCTATCATTCTTTTTCACCTCTATAAATTAGGTATGCTGCAACTGCATAGAAAATTGACGAAATTAGAAGCCATAACGTCTGGTACCAGTAAAAGAAGGTTATACCGAACAGTGTTGGCTGAACTTTGTTATAAGAACTAATCCAGAGGTAGGCTATCCAGGGAATTATCATCAGAATTATGGCAATTATTTTGTAGAAAACGCCGTTATTTTTAGCGTTTTCTTGCATTAGTGTATTTTATAATAATAATTTATAAGTTTTTTGTTTCCAAAATATAATTTATTGTCATATGTTTTTCTTTAAGTTAAGTAATTGTGCATTTATTCGAAGTTGTGTTTCAAGTTTACTATAACATACGGGCTTTTATTTTTTAAAATCATAAAACACTATATGCTAAAACTCCGCTTGTTAAATTAGTTAAGGATTTAAACCTAAATTAAACAATTAAGCGTTAGGGGGCCGTCGTCTAGCCTGGTCTAGGATGCCAGCCTGGGGCGCTGGCGGTCGTGGGTTCAAATCCCACCGGCCCCAGTTTTTAAAATGTTAAATTTTTATCTTTATGCTAATAAGATAATATATTGAGCAAAAGGTCAATAAGCCTTTGGCAAGCAACAGCGATAGGGCTTGGAAACATAATAGGGGCTGGGATATTTGTGTTAGCGGGTTCTGTAATATATCAAGCAGGACCTGGCGCTATCATATCTTTTTTGCTCACGGCTGTTCTTGCGGTAACAGTTGCGTTAAATAGCGCTGAGCTTTCATCGAAGATAGTTTCCCACGGTGGGCTTTACTCTTTCGCAAAAGAGACTATGGGTGAGGCAATGGGATTCATCGTCGGGTGGCTTAGAGCGATCTCTTACGCGATCGCAACTTCCGCTGTAGCGCTCGGATTTTCATCTTACCTTTTAACTATGCTTGGTATTTCATCTATAAGCTATGAAACATTACTCGCCATAATACTCATGACCTTTGCCGTTTTCCTTAACTATGTTGGAATAAGAGTTGTTGCAGAGATAGAAGAAGTTTTAGTCGTTATAACAGCTGGCGGGCTTGTCATGTTTATTATTCTTTCATTAATTTATGGGAAGTGGGTTCCAACAAGGTTCACTCCGTTAATTCCCAAAGGATATTTTAGCATAATACAGTCCGCTTCATTGGCATTTTTTGCCTATTCAGGTTTTAACACTGTAGCTACGCTTACTCCTGAAATAGTTAATGGCAGAAAAAACGCTCCGAAAGCTATAATCTTTTCACTTGGGATAAGCACGTTCCTTTACCTTCTAGTTGTTGCAGGGATGCTAGCGTTAATGCCATGGAAGTTATACTCTGTAACCGCGGATCCTCTTTTAGAAGCGCTTAACTTTTCTAAAGCTCCATTATTTACAGATCAAATAATCGGCATAATCGCTATTGTGGCAACAGTTACCGTGACGCTTTCACTTATAGTTGCAGGTTCAAGAACTCTTTTACAGATGAGCGACGATGGGCTACTTCCAAAAACACTTGGCAAAGAAGATTCTCCTAGGCGGGCTGTTTTGCTTATTGGAACCATTGCGATAATTTCTGTATTTCTAGGAAATATACAATACATAGCACTTGCTTCAAATTTTGGCGTTATATTCTCATATGCAATTACCGGGCTTGCCGTTTATATTGTAAGAAAAAGGAAGATCGAAGGTCCTTTCAATTCCCCACTTTATCCTTATGTGCAGATAATTTCAATACTGCTTTCTATACTTGTTATGCTGGCGTTAGGTACACAAGCTCTATACATCGGTTCTATTACAATAATTGCGGGAATGTTCTTATATGTATTAGAAAAAGAAGAAAAAGATCTCTTGGATAAACCGAAGCATTTGTAAGTTATACAAGATTAGAAGGAATTTAACATTCCCCCTTCATGCCCTTTGGTATTGTAACGCCTTTTTGCTTAAGATAACTCCCTTTATAGCTGTATTTTCCTTCTGCCCTGACGAGTATTACATGAAGGAACCTCATTCCAGGCCTCAAAACTATATAATTCCCGCTCGTGTTTATGATTTCTATAGTTATATTACCTTCAAAACCAACGTCTATGATGGTGGGACTCATCGATAAACCATACCTTGCAAGAGTTGACCTTAAGTTACAAAAACCTACTAAGCTGTCTGACAGCTTTACCCGTTCAAGAGTTGTTAGCAGGACAAAGCTGTTAGGCGGAACCGGAATTCTAGAGTCCTTTGCCTCTACTATCTTAAAAAGGCCTGAAGAATTCTCAATTTCACAAGGATCTACTATTTGGTTTGAAAAAGCGTATTGCGCATATTCGTATCCAACTCTTAGATCTATTCCATTTTCTCTTACTATGCTTTCATCAAATGGTTCTATTAAGAGCTCTTTTTTTCTAATGCTATCTAAAATTATGTCATGAGTTAGGACGCTCATTTTAAGATTTTTATCGATCAATATTATTTATCTTTTTAATGCAAGTTTTGCATCATTGTTTATATTATCAAAAATGGATCGATATATGTGAACTGGAAGATAAGCGGCGATGCCAGGCTTCTCATCTATTCTTCTTTTATAATTGGTTTAACCCAAGGTTTTATGTGGGTTGACTTCCCTGTTTATCTGGATCAGATAGGTTACAACCCTTTTCAAATAGGGGTAATACTAACTTTTAATACGTTCATAGGTGCGTTGCTTATGCTACCTATAGGGTCGCTTTCTGATAAGTACGGGAGAAAAAATTTTATAGTCCTTGCTAGAGTTATTTCTTCTGTTGCATTTGTTTTGTTGACGATCTTTACAGGCTTTTTTGAAATTCTTCTTGCTGTATCTTTAATGGGTATTGCTTTTGCTAATTCGGGATCAAGCTATATGGCCCTTTTGACTGAAAAGAGCGAAGAAGCAACAAGAAATTCCGTTTTTGCGTTTTCAAGCTTTATAAGTGGAATCGCTTCCTCAGCGGGAATGTTGGTGGGAGCGTTACCGCCTTATCTATCAAAATTTCTTCAGCTTTCTTTAGTTAATTCGTATAGAGTTCTTTATATAATAGCCTTTGTAGGTTCTCTTGTTTCTTTATTGCCAATTTTAAAAATACAAGAGCGTTACCGTGGCCACACGGGGAATATTGTGCTATTCCCTAAGACCTCGCGAAAGATTGTTATAAGACTATCAGTACTCGGAATGATAGGACTCGGTGCTGGGGTTCTTGTGCGAATTTTTCCTTTGTGGTTTTATCTTAGATATAATACAAATGTTAACGTTCTAGGACCTCTTTTTTCAATGACTCAGTTTTTAACAGCAATTGCAAGCCTTGTAACGCCTTCCATGGCAAACGCAATGGGTGAAATCAAGACAATAGTGTACACTGAAGCCGCTTCTGTAGCTATACTAATAGCAATGCCCTTTATGCCTTTTTACTATCTTGCTGGGGTTTTTTATGTTCTAAGAAGCCTTTTGATGAATATGTCTGCACCCATACAAAATAGCTTCATAATGGGACTTATACCGGAAAACGAAAGGGCTCTTGCTTCCTCTATAATAAACTTTTTTGATTCTCTGCCTAGGTCTTTTGGGCCTTTTATAAGTGGGCTCTTTATACAGTTGGGTTACCTTAACTTGCCTTTCTTTTTTACTGCAGCGCTGTACAGTTTTTCTGTTGCCGGATTCTATCTTCTTTTTAAAAGGGCAAAAGAAAACATTAAAACTAAATAAATATTGTTTTTATCTCATTAACTTCACTGAGTTTTCTCTTCTTTACCCTCTTTTTTACTCTTGGTTTTCTTGCAAGGCATAAAATATAATTTTCAAAGGTGTATAAAAATTTTTGCCGGTTTTTGCAAAAAAGTTTTTTATCAAAGTGAATTTTTTACACCTAAAAACAGGTAAAATTTCTAAATTCGAAATTAGTAAAGAGTTACAAAAAATTATTTAATTTATGAATAAACTCTCCAAGTGTACCCGCATTTTGTGCACCTGTAAAATTGTGTCGGAGGTTCATCTGCTGACCTAGTCTGTACCATCCACCAATAAGCTTTATTGTTACCACATTTAGGACATGTAACGTTTACAGTTGGCAAAGCAGAAAGGTCGGTATTTTCATCTATTATTTTGAGCGATTCTTCTTCTGCTGAAACTCTTTCCTCAAGAACCTTTTCTTTTTTGTACCTTTCAGTATAGCCACATGTTGGACATACATAAACAAGCTCTACGCGCTGCCCTTTCTTCTCGCTCTTTAGTTTCATCAAAGTTCCATCTTTAGGACAAAATTTTGGCATTACGGTCTAGATAAAGCGTTTTCTAGCTCTTCTTTTAAACTTTTTGTCATATCCTTAGCTCTTTCTATACCGTCCTTAAGTACTTGCTTTGGATCTGATCCGTCTGTTAATATGAAAAGGTAAACCTCTTTGGTCAGAGTATGGCCCCTTTTAACAGATATGTTTTTGACCCTTTTATCATCAATAAGATTTGTCTGAATTATTTTTAATAAAGAAAAATCTACGTTTTTAAGCAATAATTCTAATGAATTATCTGTTCTAGATACTACTGATATCTCCAATCCCGTTCAAAATAAAACTATAAACTGAGCTTATAAACTTAATGCGATAAACAAAAAAATTATTTTAATCTACGTATCCTTGTGCGTTTATTTTGAGGTGCATTATGTACCTGAGTGCTATCCATGCCCCAATCAGTACCATTATCATGAACAGGAAGCTTGACACGGCCATCTGTATGTTTCCGCTAAGAATATGCCCTGATGCGCAGCCGTTAGCCATCCTCGCCCCAAAAAGTACCATAAAAGTGCCTATAAAAGAGCCGATTGCTCTTTTTGCTTCTGAAGATCCAAAGTTGTGCTGCCAGACAAATGGTACCTGTTTTCTGTACCCCATAAACCTCTTACTGATAAAAAGGGAAGATACCAACCCTCCCAAGAAAGTTCCAAGATCTGAAAATGGCTCCCACCCTATTTCGCTAAACGGGTTGTTTACTGGAACCCCGTTGACTATGTGCATGCCACCGAAGAGCTGGAAGTATGGGTTTGAAGCTGCCCACCTTGCATTAATTAAATATGATATTTGTGCTCCAATCCAGGAATACGTGGTCGATTCACCGAATATCTGCCTTAGTATTATAACAGCTACAGCTGTTATTGTAAATTCTATACCGAGGAGTATTATTGATCTAGCGTTTTCTACGCTGCTTTCGTTTATGAGCTTTGTTATGTAGGGCCTTGCGTTGGGATACTTTGTTTTTTCTTCGTCAATGACTTGATCAAATCTTACTGTTTCTTTGTTTGCCCCCGCCAAGTGGTAAGCACAGGATTGCCTTGTTGGCTGTTTTGGAAATCTTGGAAGGAAGAAGAAAATCATCAGTAGTATTATTCCAAACACTACGCTTACAGCGAAAAGCTCTGGTCTTGTAGTCAATCCAAATAAAGAAGCCCATGTCACAGGACCGAAGTTTAGCGTGTTCCATAGAATTCCCCTTACATTTCCGAAAATTACCGACCATGTAAAAGCGCCAAGAAGACCGCCAGCTACTGCATATATTGCGTCCCTTCTACCTTGTCCAAGCGCTATCCAGACAGTACCTGGAAAGTAACCTGCAATCCCGACACCGAGCCCAAATATTAGCCCTCCTAGAACTATGCCAAATACGAACAGGCTCTTTATGCCGAAGTTTGGATGTGGAACAAAGAGATTAAGCCCATAAAGGAGTATTGCTCCAAGCCCTATTGCAAAGCCAAAGCAGACCATTAGAAACCTGTCCTGAAAAGCCATTACCCTGAAAAGCGTATCAGGATCAGAAAAGTTCCATAGCTCTAACGGTATGGCAAGAAGCATGCCCGCAACGATGCCTAATAGAAGCGGAGCCTTGTATACATGTAAAACGACTTGCTGATATATGCCGTAGAACATCATGATTATGCTTACAGCAAACAGTAAAGAACTAGAAATCCAGAATATTTCTTTTCCTTTTTTATCATTTTTTTGCATTGAGGTCTAAAAATAGATTATAATAACTTTCCTATAACTTTTTCGCCAAAATTTCTTATTTATGTCTTATATATCATTTTTAAGAACTTTGATATTGTGCTTAAATTTCTTATGATCGGCTATTTTTACAATTT
>CAYFFZ010000001.1:0-65932 GCA_964342655.1 uncultured Nitrososphaerales archaeon | reverse complement strand
GAAGCTGAAGCTGTCTGACAGGGGCGTTGCATCAGCCCTTGTAATATTAAAGGAGGGGCTCTGCCTGTGGAACGCAGGCGAGACGCATGCTGGAACACTTTCAGAGTATTACTCATGTGAAAGCAAACGTATCAACAAACCAAGAAGCTCCAACAGTAAGGTTGGGGTAGTTCACTAAATTATAAGAAGGAAAACCTTACAAAACAATAAATGTTTAAATAAAAATAAATGTTTATTATCTTAAGCTGGAAATTGTATGATATTTTAAGAAAAGGAAGCATCAGAAGCGTATTAAAAGATCTTGTCTCAGGTTATATTATTGATTATAAAGTTTCTTTTCCTAAAAAAGATGTAACTTATATAGTTAATGGTAAAGTTTTAGATGATAAAACGTTACAGCTATTGCTTGAAAATAACATCATTGTGGGCGCTGGTAACGAAAGTTTAACCGTTTGTCCTAAAGATGGATCTTTTAATCTGCACGTTATTTTAATATGCCCTATTCACAAAGCTTCTTTACAGAAAATAGAAATTTACGAAGATAAAACAAATGGGACCATAATTCAAGGTTTAGCTCTTACACAGCTTACACAGAACCTTGTGCGAAGGGGGTATTTTTTTAAATGCGAAAAAGGGGAAACGGTGATTAACCCAGCATTTGTTTTTAGATGCGAGAACGGCCATACTTTTAGTCTGGAAGAAGCCATCGTTGTAAATATAAAAAAGTATAGAGTCAACGAGGATGCTTTAAATCAATTAAAAAATTACTTTGATGAACTGCAATCAGTTTCAGATTATTTGTCTCACAAAGGTTATACGATAGATGAAGATCGTAAAGTTAAAGGTTTAAGCGGCGTTGAATATGAGTTTGACATTAAAGCCAGTAGCGAAAATCGGCAACTCGTATTCTATTTTATAAATGGTGATAAAATAGAAGAATTTTTGTCGCTTTTACCAAAGCTTTATGATATTTCACAATCTAACAGTACATCTTTAAACATATTTGTAATAACTGGCAAACAGGTTAACGACGACCTTTTGCACATGTTTGATCGTTACAACGTAAAGGTTATCAAAGCAGAAAGCGCACAAGAGGTTTTGGACTATCTGACCAAAAACCTTAAATGATCAAAACGAAAATTCATATATGCCTGATGATGTTAGACATTAAGCTCAAACTAATTTTAATAAAAATTGATAGTAATCTAATAGCTTTAAAATTAACAGAACAAAAACGGTGAAAAAATTGTCATTTCTAGATTCTTTAGCAAGGTTTGCAGTTTCCAGGATTGGCGCAAATACTTGGATTTTTAAGATTTTTGGAGATCCAAGCGAAGAAATCAGGAAAGCTTGGATAGGCTTGACGCCCGATGAATATTCATCTGCCATGTTATTTATTTCGATAATGTTGTCAGCCATTAGTGCAGAAATATCAGCAATCTTATTTATTTTTATAAAAGTACCTTGGTATTCAGTTCCTTTAAGTTTTATTGCTGTTTTCTTTTTAACTAACGCTTTTTTCAGAGCGTACCCATCCCTTCTTGCAACAGAAATCTCAAGCAGCCTAAGCTTAAGACTACCATATTTAGTCATAGAAATGGCAGCGCTTTCTGATACCGGTATGACGATAGAAAAAATATTTGAAAGCATACTCGAGCTCGAACCAGACAAGTACACTAAAAAGGTCCTTAATTTTATTGTAAGAAACATAAAAGTCTTCGGCATGGACATAACGCAATCTTTAGAAGAAACTATAAAAAGATCGCCGAGTAGGGATTTTGCGGAATTCCTTTTATCCCTTAAGGGAGCTTTGCTTTCTGGATCAGAGGTCAGACACTTTCTGAGCGAGTACTCTCAAAAAGTTATGATAGATAAAAAGATAAACTTAAGGTACCTTATTGAAAGGCTTAACATTATAGCGGAAGCCTTTACAACACTCTTTGTAGTTCTCCCTTCTGTATTACTCATAATGATACTCCTGTTTACCATGATTTCGTTTAAATCTTATTACTACATATTTTTCTTGTTTATAATTTATGTTTTGATACCTCTGATGGGAATAGTATTTATAATGCTTCTTGAGGCGGTTAGGCCGAGATGAAGACAAAAGAGATTTCAATTTTAATTGGGTTTTTAGGTGCGCTTTTTACGTTTTCAATCATATTTTTAAAGCGTATAGCTTTTGGAAGTTATGAGTTCGGAATTATTTTAGGACTAACCCTTTCCATAGTAGTTTTGCCCTATGGCATAGTCGTTTATTTAGAAGACAGGGAAAACTACATATTGGAAAAGGATTTACTGGATTATTTATCTCAAATAGAAAGCTATGTAAAGTCAGGAAAAAGCTTGTTATTTGTTCTCACCATTCCAAAAAGCGAAAGGAAAAAACCTCTCAAAAAAAGGCTACTGCAATTGGAAAAAATGCTCAATCTAGGTATGACTCCTGATGAAGCTTTGAACAGAATAGCCGAATCGATGCCAACACTTATTTCCAAAGAAGCTTTTTCGATAATACACAGGCTTATTGTGTACGGAGGAGATGTTAGCGGCGTGCTCGAGTCCGCAAGGGAGCATCTTGGGGATCTTTTTGCTATAGAAAATGAAAAGAGAAGTGTAATGAGGAATTATGGAAGCATAATCTACATTTCATTTTTTATACTTCTAGTCATAATAATATTTTTCATCAGGTTTTTCGTTTATAAATTTGCCTCTGCGTCATTTGCAACACCATTTAGTTCTGCTACAAACACTACACTGTTGAAAAATCTCATGCTTCAGTTTCTTGTTATAGAAGGCTTTGTTTCTGGTCTAATAACCGGGAAATTGATAGCCGGTAAGATCTCTAGCGGTTTTGTTCATTCCGCAATTATGATATTACTTACGCTCGTAGCTTATTCAATATTTTTGTGATTTATAGTTCTTGGACAGCCATATGTAAGCAACTCCGCCAGTTAATTTATAAACAGAAACATTATTAAAGTGTTCGCGCAGCTTTTTTGTAACATACCCTAAATCCAATTCCATTATGCTTTTTGTTAGCCAGTGATAAGCTGGATCGTTGTATATCCCACCTATGAAATCTATTATTTTAAAATACACAGAAAAGAACGAAAGCGTTAAGCTATCATTAGGTTTTGCAGTATCGAGCATTATTATGTCCCCTTTGTCCCTAACAACTCTTTTACATTCAGAAATAGCTTTATCCATACTTACTTTTTTAAAACTACGCAATGTAAAAGAAGAAACTACGGTTTCAAAAGCGTCATCCCTGAACGGCATCATTACAGCAGTTCCGATTACAGGATCTGAATACAACTGTAACTTCTCTATGTTCTTTAAAACCATAGTTTTCGTTATGTCAAGACCCACAGTTAAAACGCCACTGTCTTCTTTTATGTTCTTGGACATATACCCAGTGCCGATGCCTAGGTCTAAAACGCAATTAGTTTTTTTCAGAAAACGTCTTGAGACCGTTCTTCTCCAAACCCTTACAAGCATAAGGCTAAAAAGATCGTTGAAAAAATCGTATAACCTTGAGACGCCTTCAAACATTCTTTTTAGTTCTTTTTCAGGCATCATTTTATATGACTTCTATTTTAATCATATCTCCAGTTTTAAGACCAAGCATTTCAGCGGCGCTCCCTTGGTTTAATACCAGTTCATAAAAACCAGAACTTCCATAAACCATGCAAAGGTCACTGCACTCAGAAAAGGTTTGTTTTATCTCAAAAGTTTTACCTTCAATACAAAACTTTTTAATTCCTCCTAAATGCTCTTTCTTTATGTTCAATACCACATCTCCGAATTTGTCGACATGTAATACTGTGGCCTTTATGATATTTGCTTTGATTTCAGGTTTTGCGAATTCATATTTTTCTTTTAAATGTGTGAGTTCGCCAAGGTCTTCAATTGGCTTTTTTAAAGAAAGGTAAGCGGCAGCTGGCGCAAAAACATCCCTGCCATCAAAAGTACCGTTCCTATTTTTAAGTATTATTTTTTCAGAAGTTATTTTTATTACTTTCTCTATTTCATCTTCAGAAACAGCAGGGTACAAAACCCCGTTATCAGGTCCGACGAAAAAATAATTTTTTGTTTTAACGGCTACTGCTTGTCTACTGGTACCTACGCCCGGATCCACAACTATCAAAAATATTGTTTCTTTAGGGAAGTATTTATATGAAGCCCAAAGCTGAAATGCCGCATCCATTATAGAAAAACTTTTGGCGGAATCCACAAGGTCAACTATAGAAGCGTCGCTGTTTATTTTTAAAATAACGCCTTTCATAACACCGTTATAGTGTTCTTCTACGCCAAAATCGGTAAGCAGCGCTACTACCCTTTTTCTCACGTAAAGAACATGTAACAGTAGCTAATTAATTTTTTTAAATTTTAATCGATCAGGATCAAGCAAATGAAATTCTTCTTCAATGATGAGATGATACCGTATATGTTGGCATGAATGCTTCTAGACTATTTATATAATCGAATCCATGGTCTATGAATACAATTTCCAGCAAAAAACTCTGCAATTCGCATTGTCAACAGTTAAGTTTTTAAACAAAGGATTAAATTTATTTTCAATGAAAGACTTCCTTTCAATAACTGATCTTTCCAAAGATGAAATTGAAGAAATATGGGCTATGGCAAAGCATCTAAAATCTAACCCGTATAACGATTTGTTAAAAGGAAAAAACATACTTCTGCTCTTTGAAAAACCATCTACAAGGACCAGAGTTAGCTTTGAAGTTGGTATAAATCAGATGGGAGGAAGCCCTTTATATATGGACGCTTCAACTTCCCAGCTGTCAAGGGGCGAATCAATAGAGGATACAGGTCATACATTAGAAAGATACGTTGACATGATTATAGCAAGGGTCTACAGGCACGAAGATCTAATAAAGCTTGCAATGAACTTTAGCAAGCCCGTTATAAACGCACTTTCTGACTTGGAACATCCAGCCCAAATACTTGCAGATTATTATACGATAAATGAAAAATTGGGTAAAGTTGAAAGTGTAAGGGTTGCTTTTATAGGCGACGGACAGAATAACATAGCAAATTCACTTATACTAGGTGCTGCGATTTTGGGGGCAAAGATAATCGTTGCATCTCCTGAAAGGTATCAACCAAAGCAAGCGATTATTAGCTTGGCTGAAGAAATAAGAAAAGGAACTGTGGAAGTGGTTGAAGACCCGGTCAAAGCAGTTTCAAACGCAGATATTATTTATACAGATGTCTTTACTAGCATGGGCCAAGAAAAAGAAAAAGAAGAAAGGCTAAAGGCTTTCCTTCCAAAATACCAAGTAAACGATGAATTGTTATCAAAAGCACCGAAACACTCGTTATTTATGCATTGTCTTCCAGCACACTATGGAGAAGAAGTAACAAAGGAAGTCATTTATGGACCAAAATCAATAGTATTTGATCAGGCCGAAAACAGGTTGCATGTTCAGAAAGCCTTGATTCTTAAGCTGTTCAAAATAAATTTAAAATAACCTAAAAAATGTAAAATAGGTAAAATTTATAAAAACAAGGCACAATACTTCAGATGGGCCTGTAGCTCAGCCAGGCAGAGCGGCTGGCTCTTAACCAGTAGGTCGAGGGTTCGAATCCCTCCAGGCCCGTATATATTTTTATCAAGTAAATCCTTTGTTAATAAATTATCAATCTAAAATATATAAAAAATGTTTATAAAAATGGCATTAAAGTACACCGTATGAAAATTTCAGCAGTTTTGTTCGACCTTGATGGCACTCTTATCGACAGCGCTCCAAATTTAATGATTTCTTGGGCCTCTACCTTATCTGATATAGGAGTAAAAGTTACTCCACAAGATATAAAAAAATACGTAGGATTATCTCCAAAGATTATAGTATCTAAATTTATACCTGATCCCAGTGATGAGTTAGTAGAAAAATTAAAGGAAAAAAGAAAGATGTATTTTAAAAAGAACATGCAATACGTCAAGCTTTTTGATGATGCGCTTGATCTTCTGAACTATTTAAAAAGGGTTGGAATAAAAGCTGCGTTGGCTACTAGCATGGGAAAGGATATGCTAATAGATATAATACAGTATTTTAACCTTAACAATTACCTTTGTTGCTGGGTGAGTGCAGAAGACGTTCAAAATCCAAAACCAGAGCCTGATGTGTTTTTAAAAGCGCTCGAACTTACTGGCAAAGGGAAAGAATCGGCTCTCGGAGTAGGTGATAGAGAATACGATATAATCGCAATTAAAAAAGCTGGGATCAAATCAGTATTAGTCAAAAGAGACGAATATAGTGTGTGCAAAAGTGTTACTCCTGATATAACAGTGAATAAGTTAGATGAACTAATACCTTTAATAGAGCCCTAGATTTACTGAAACTTCTTCGACTTTCGCTTTTACATAATCATAGAGTCTTTTAATATCAAGAATTTTATAATTTTCTTTATCTAATATACCCTGATCGCTCATATCTTTGATTACGCTATCTACATTTTTTTCTTCTAGACTGAATATGTTAATTATAGATTTCTTAAAATCATCGGTATAGCCCTCTTTTAATAGGAGCGCTGTAGCGGCAAGAGATGAAACAATTTCTACGTTCTCATCATTCTGGAATTTCTTTACAAATTCATCTCTAGTGGCGTCGAGAATAGCTTTGTTTAGATCCGGCACTATACAGAAAACTTCTGAATCTTTTCCTGAAATTTCAGTTCTGTTCAAACTTGCAAGATAACTAGCGGTTAGCTCGTACATTGTGTTATAGAGCATTTCAGAGATAGAATCGCTATAAAGTATTGTATCTGCGAATATAGCCAGTTTTGGAGGCAGCTTAGAAGCAAAAAGCTTTTCGCACCCGCTCTTCCCCTTAAATGAGCACGGAATGTGGTAAACTCTTGTAGTAGCTTCTCTAGTAAGCATACAGCAATTTGGGTAACCAGTAAAGAGGCTGCTGTATGAGACAGCAAACGCCGCAAGATAAGCTGTAGCCGGGTCATGTCTGTCAAGCCACATTCCTATTATTGATTGTTTTGCGGTAAACATTTCCTCAGAAAGTTTCTGTGCTATCTCTATGCCTGCAGGCGTCAAAGAGTAAACATATAGGTATTCTTCGTTAGAAGGGGTTATATAGTTTAACTGAACCAAATCTAAGTCTTCTGCGACTTTTATAAATTTCTCTCTCGTAAAAGTTGTATCGCTTTTAAAAGAAGTTTTTTTGACTAGCATTCTACCGGTTGAATAAATTTTAATTAACGTATTTTCAAACTGACCGAGGTTGGATCCAAGCGCCAATTCGCTAATCTTTCTGAAGCTTTCAAGCGTAATTTCCTTTGGTTTCAAGTATTGCTTGTAATTTTTTTCAAACAAAAGTTTATCATTACCTATTTTAAGAAAGCTTCTCAAAAATTCTTCTAAGTAAGATATGTCAACATTCATGAGACCGTTTTCAGAATAAAACTTTGGAACCCCCCATACAACTTTCATTTTGTTTTCTTTAATATTGGGGCAATCTTTATCAAAAATAATTAGAAGCTTTGACACAGAACCTTTTACAGCAATTCCCTTACAGTCTTCATAAGAAACTTCTTCTATGTTAAAATTATAATAGCCTGAGAGATCTTGTAAATATTTTTTAAGCAGATCTTCCCAAATTGATTCTGGCATTGATTTATGTTATTCAAATGGAATAATAATCTTTCCTTAAAAACTTAAGAAGAATTGAACATTTAGAAAACTTTTATAACACATAAAAAGCATATTTCTTGTCGTAATGGAGTTTATTAAAGCTATTAAAGTCAACAAAGACAGAATTGGAGTGATCATAGGTAAAAACGGAGAAGAAAAAAAATTCATAGAAGATACCTTCAAGGTTAAGCTTGAGATAGACAGTGATTCAAATGAAGTTAAAATAACGGCGTCAGAACCAGACTCTGACCCGTTTACAGCTTCGATCTTTATTGAAGCTCTAGGACGAGGATTTTCGCCTGAAAGGGCTTCAGACCTTCTTAGAGAAGGCTATACAATGGTTGTCATAAACCTGAGGGATTACGCGAACACGCGAAATTCAATGATAAGGATCAGATCAAGGATTATTGGAACAAACGGGTCAGCCAGAAAAAGAATAGAACAGCTAACCGATACGAAGATTTCTGTTTATGGAGATCACATAGCGATCATAGGAAAACCGGATGACGTTAAGATAGCGGCAGACGCTGTAATGGATTTAATAAAAGGGGCTCGGCATGTGAGCGTGTTTAATAAGCTTCAAAGAATAAGGACCATGTTAAAGAAGGACCGTTTAAAACTTTGGGAGAGCGAAGCATGATTTCATTTAAAGAAATATCACCCAGCGAATTTTTTTACCAGCACCGAGAGCTAGCTGGTTTTAGCAATCCAGCAAGAGCTCTTTATTCAGCAGTTAGAGAGCTCGTAGAAAATTCTCTTGATGCGTGCGATGGGTACGGAATTCTACCAGATATAATAATAAGAATAACAGAGACCAACCCGTCTCCTTCAGACATAAAGGAATTTGAAATATACATTAAGGATAACGGAATAGGCATTCCTCCTGAAAAGCTGCCTAGAGCGTTAGGTAAGGTATTTTATGGCTCAAAATTTACATTAAAACAATCCAGAGGGACATTTGGAATGGGAGGAACTATGAGCATTCTTTACGCCCAGATAACGACCAACAAGCCACTTCGTGTTTGGAGCAATACTGGGAATGAGGAAACGCACTATTTTGAGCTCATGATAGACATCGAGAACAACAGACCTTTGGTTCTTAAACATAAAAAATTTTCGCCAGAAAACTGGAGGGGCACAGCTATAAGGATAAACTTACTTGGGGACTATGTTAGAAGTTCGCAGAAAATTCAGGAATATTTCAAAAGGCTAGCGCTTTTTACCCCGTACGCAAACATAATATTTGAGGACCCTAACGGAGAAGTTTTTGCTTTTAAAAGAAGCGTTGAGAGCGTTCCAAGGCCTCCTAAAGAAGTTCAACCCCATCCAAAAGGAGTTGATCTAGAATTGCTGAGAAGAATAGTTCAAAGGTCCACTTCAAAAACGGTAACAGGGCTTCTGATAAATAGTTTTCAAAGAGTAGGAAAGAAAACAGCGCTTGAACTTCTAAGCAGGGCTAATGTAGACCCTAACAAACGTCCTTCAGAGCTCAAGATGGAAGAAATGATGAGGCTTATAGAGGCTATGAAAAACTATGAGAAGTTTCTTCCTCCAGATCCTTCCTGTTTATCGCCACTTGGTGAAGAGTTAATAAAAGAAGGGATAAAAAAGGAACTCAATCCGCAGTTTGTTTATGCTCTTTCAAGGAAACCTTCTTCTTATGAGGGTTTTCCTTTTATAGTTGAAGCGGCGGTTGCCTCGGATAGAGCGCCAGGCATAAAGGTCTTAAGGTACGCTAATAGGATACCGCTTCTTTACGATGAAAAAAGCGACGTAGCTTGGAAAATATTAAACGAAGAAATTGATTTAAAACGATATAAAATAAATGAGGACGAACCCGTAATTATACTCACTCATGTTTGTTCGACTAAAGTTCCTTATAAAACAGTTGGTAAGGAGTTTGTGGCAGATATACCAGAAGTTGAAAAGGAATTAAAGCTAGCTTTGCAAAAAGTTCTCAGAGAGTATTCTCTTTTTATAGGGAAAAAAGTAAAAATCGAAGCACAAAAGAAAAGAAAGAACATTTATGAGCTATATTTGCCAATGATAGCAAAATTTGCCGCTCTGCTGGGTGAGACAAAGGCTCCAGACGTATCATCTTTGATAAATTCCGTAAAGGTGAACGAACTTGAATAGGAAACAGGAAGCTCTAAAACGGTTAACTTTTCTAGGAAATAAGGTAGTAGATGACATAAAAAACAACAGGTTTCCTGCTCTTGAAATACCCAGCAGGTCGGTAGATAACATAAAGTACGATCTAAATTTAAGGCAATATGTATTAGGCGATGAAAAAATATTCAGAACCACCAAAAACATCAAACACTTAAGGGCGTTCACTCAGCTCTTGTGGATTGCCTATTTTAGTAAAGAACTTTTAAAAAACAACAAAACCTCAACCTTGAGAGATATTTATTATTCTGCCCAGGCCTACAGGGTTGATTTTGAGGATCAAGACGAATCAGATGAAATGATAACGGAACTAGAGAGCATAATCAAAATGCCGCGTGAGGACCTTAACATCTATCCGGAAGAAAGAAGCGCAATATTTGGAGATCTTACTATAGAGTACACGGTGCCCGGTTATGAAGGAAAAAGGCTTGTTCTAACAACTCACCCGGATGGTGTTATGATCGGTCCAGCGTTAACAACCGCAAACTTTGTAAAAACTTCTGCTAACAAAGTCATTGTAATTGAAAAAGGAGCTCTTTTTACAAGGTTTATAGAAGAAAAAGTTTATAGTAAATACAAGTCTATACTGATAGCAACTGCGGGACAAGCTCCACGCAGCACTAGGTATTTGATCAGGCGCTTAAACAAAGAGCTCGGGCTTCCGGTCTATATATTTACCGACGCTGATCCATGGGGCATGCATATAGCTATGGTCATTATATCAGGTTCAGCAAATGCCGCTCACGTTACAGATCTTGTAACTCCAGATGCTAAATGGGCAGGGGTCTGGGCATCTGACATAACATATTATAAACTACCAAGCGATCGTCTTACAGAAATAGATATCAAAAGGCTTTATGAACTCAAAGAAGACCCAAGGTATAACGAAGAAATATGGAAGAGGGAAATAGATGAATTTTTACGTATAAAGAAAAAATCAGAACAGGAGGCCTTTGCCAGGTATGGATTAACTTATATAGTAGATAAATATTTACCTAATAAGTTAAAGGAGATGGAAAAATGAAGTTTGAAGAAATTATAGCTAAAGTACTTACGATACCTGTGATACTGTTAGGAGTCTACATTTTCCTGCTTTCATACCATCAGGCAAACATCATAATTAGATGGATTTATTATATAATGGCGGGAATATTGTGGGTCTTTTCAGTAATAGTATTGATTTCAAAGATTGAAGGTTTCACAAAAGAAGTTGAGAATGTAAAGGGTAAGAGCGAAGAAAAAGAAGTTAAGGGTAAAAGTAAACCATGATGTTGATTGAGTGAAAAAGGCATAATAGCCATCGTGGGTTGCCCGGCAACAGGTAAAACTGTTGTTGCTAGAGCGCTCGCCGAAATGCTTAAAGTTGAACATATAGATTACTCAGATTACCTTTTAAAGATAAATGCTGCTAAGTTGAAGAACGATGAAATAGTTATCGACGATAAAAAAGCTAAAAGAGCCTTAAAAAAGCTAGAAGAAGGTATAATTTCAGGTTTATACGCTTTAGATTATTTGGACGCAAGAAAAATTAAAGAGGTTTATGTGTTAAGGTGCAACCCAAAAATATTGTTTTATAGATATTTGATAAGAAACTACGATCTTGAAAAGATAAAAAATAACATAACTTCTGAATACCTCGATAGCTGTTTAAAGATGGCTTTAGAAAAGGTTGGATATAAAAAGGTCAATCAAGTAGATGCTTCTAACGATGATCCAAGTTATACGGCTTTCAGGATTTACGCTTCAATAAACAAAGGGTTTAAAATATTCGATAAAGTTGACTGGCTTTCTCAAATATCTCGCCCATTTGACCTGATTTTAATGAAATGAACCTTCAATTTTTTTCTTGACCTCCTTGACAATTTCAACACCAGACCTAGCTATGTTTTCTGCGTTTTTTAGCACTTTATCGTGACCAAAAACCCTGATCAGTGGCTCTGTGCCAGAAGCCCTCACAAGCATCCACGCATGCTTTTTATAGTATATTTTTATTCCGTCTTTGCGTATCTTTTTCCCCTCTGTGATTTTATCAACTTCATTTATTACTGTGTACTTGATCTCGTCTGCGCATCTAACCTCTCTTTTAACGACGTAAAACTTAGGTATCTTTTTTAGATTCTCTAAGAACTGTGGGTCTTCCATGGCTTTTATTACGGAATAAACCGAATCGCCATAAAGCAAAGTTTTAGGCCATATGTATTTCCCCGATTCTTCAAAAGCGAAAACAACATCGTTTTTATTTTTTCTTATAGCATCAACTATTGCAGGAGGACCCACTTTTGTCCATATTAGTTTTATTTTATACTGTCTAGCTATTTCGATTATTGAATCCGATGAATTAATTGGTGTGACTATTTTACCTTTTTTAAATTCTAATTCGCGAGAAGCAAAATAAGCACCAGTTATATCACCTATTATTATTTTTCCAGTGTTATCTATAAAAATGGCCCTATCGCCATCGGCATCAGTTGCAATCCCAAATTCAAAACCTTTTTCCCGAACTTCCTTGCTGGTCTTTCTTAGATGTTTTAACGTTGGGCTTGGCAATCTGTTGGGAAAGCTACCTAGCGGTAAATGATTTAGCAGACCATAATTGAGCCCTAATTCTTCAAAAACAGCTTTAGCGTAGGATCCAGCTACTCCGTTTGCAGCATCAAAGACAAACCTGTAATTTTTCACCTTTTTAGCGTCCCTTAAAATGCTCTTTACGTATAACTCCACTGCGTTGTCAACATACTCCAGTCTGCCCAATTTCTTCCAGCCTACTGGAGAGTCTGAAATTCTTTCGAAAATTTTTTCCACTTTTAAAGAATCTCTGAGGCCTAGCTCTCCTGTATCATTTAAAAAGTATAAAACTCCAGCTATGTAAGGTGGCGTATGGCTTCCTGTTACTGCAACAGCTCCTTCGGCATTTAATTCTTTTGTTAATCGTGCAATAACAGGCGTTGGTGCTAGGCCAATATCTAACACATTTACGCCCTGTGACAGAAGAGCGTCAATGACGGCCCCCTTTAAAATTTTTGACTGACGTCTATCATCTTGGCCGACAACAATTGTTTTATAACCAGAATACTTGTAATATGCTATTGTTAATTTATAAGCTAAATTGGGTTTAAGATTTTGATCGATAAAACCTCTAACTCCAGAAGTGCCAAATATCATGCTAAATAATTCTGTCAGTTTTTATTTTAATATTTTGTGAAAAGAACACGTAACTATTTTGTCGTTTGATATCGTATAGCATGGGAGCCCGAGCTCGCTAAGCCTTTTGGCAAGTTCGAGGTCTAAAGTAAAAACAGGAAATTTTGTTTTTAAAGCGAGATTTAATATGTCATCATCAGCTTTTCCGTTAAATTCTTTAAATGTCTCTATGTTCAATAATCTATAATTTTTTAGAATCTTTTTCTTTTTCGAAAGTTTTTCAAGCTCTCTTATGACTGAGTTTGGAACGGTTATCTCTGGCATACCCATTTCATCGATTATTCTATCGAGCACAAAACTGGGCTTTTCTAAAAGATATATAATAAAACTTGTGTCAAATATTACTTTCATAATATTGTGCCTGAGCCCGCAAGCCTCCACCTATCGGCTACCATTCTGCTTATTGCCACCCTGTCCCCACGCAATGTAACGGCAGGCCTTCTTAATCTGATCCTCATTATATCTTTTGTTACTTCTTCCACAACTCCTAGGTTCGTCATGGTCCCTATGTTTAACCGTATGTTTTCTCCTTGTTTTATTTTTTCATACCTTACCATTTCCTTTAAACCTATCACGTACTCAAAAAGTTCATATTTAATTACTATCTCATTAACGGGATTCGGCAAAAACCCAACTTGTGCAACATAGTTTCCAACCATCACATCATTCTTAGTAAATATGGGATCTAACTTTGTACCTATAGCTATCAATCCCCCTGGCAAAACTTCTTCCACTTGCCCGCTAGATGTAGCTAAACTTACCACTTCCGTTATTATGGGCTGATAGGAACCTTTAACGGGTATCCCGGGTTTTATTTCTATTTTATCGCCAACCCTTAACCTTCCTTGTTTAAGCGAACCTCCAAGGACTCCTCCCTTGAGATCTGAAATACGGGTTCCGGGTTTGTTTATGTCAAAAGATCTCAAAACCTGCATTAGCGCAGGGGCGTCAGGATTTCTTTGTGGCGTTGGTATGTATTCTTCTATTGCCTGTAAAAGCGCATCAATGTTTAGCTTTTTTTGAGCTGATACTGGGATTATTGGGACCTGATCAAATCCGAACGAATTTAAAAATTCAACGATCTTATTATAATTGTTTAAAGCTTGATTATAAGTTACAAGATCAACCTTATTTTGAACCACAACTATATTTTTAATTCCTATCATTTTAAGTGCTTGAAGATGTTCTCTTGTTTGAGGCTGAGGTACAGGCTCGTTTGCGGCTATAACAAGAAGCGAACCATCCATAAGCGCTGCTCCGCTAAGCATGACCGACATTAAGCTTTCGTGACCCGGAGAATCGATAAAGCTTATTACCCTTCTTAGCTTTGCATCTCCTTTTGGGCAGTTTCCTTCTGTATTAAACCTTTCAGGCTCAGGTAATTCTGGGCATTCATATACAGCGGCATCTGCATAACCTATCTTTATAGTAATACCTCTTTTAAGTTCCTCGCTGTGCATACTAGTCCATTTACCTGTTATAGCCTCGACAAGAGTCGTGTTATGTGAAATTATTCCATCAGTAGATACAAAATTGTGGTGCAGAGGCACGCTCAAGTCAAAAAGGTAACCTTCATAATGGCTTTCCTTAACTTCTGTTACTTTATCTTCAACGATCTTATTTTTTTCATAAACTAGAATCGATTCACCAGCGTTTATTGATGAGGCACTTTTCCAGCCATAACCTTTAACTAAAAGCTTATGTACAGGCGTAACAGAAATCGACCTTCCGGTTTCCGTTTTTACCACATTAATTTTCCCATTATACTTTTGAAGGTAAGCATAACCGTAACTTTTTATCAAGCTTCTTTGTTTCAAGGAAACAGAAAGCATGGGGAAATTGAACAAAAGTTCATTGTAATTACTTTTGAAATCATAACCGATAATTTCTTTAAATATTTCTATACCTTTATAAAAAGAACCGTTAACATAAGCGCTTTGATCTAAAGTAAGGCATTTGCCGTGGTCTACGTGTCCTGCTGTTCCTATGTTAACTTCTGGCTGCTTTGGTACTTTCAATCTTCAATGATTTAAGCCCCTAATGGCTATAAACTTATCTCTCTTAATTGAGAGCATTGTTTAAAAATATATTGCTTAGAAATAACTCGTGGAAAAATACTCGATTGCAAGCCTTTCGATAATATTCAGCAGAGCAGTATACAGCATGTACTGGGTTTTTCTTTCTCCAGCATACATATATTATATTGAAGAATTTTCTTTACCAAAACCTTTTCTTGGATACATATCTTGGTCGTTTATTGTAGGTGCTGCCGTAGCTCAGATGCCGGCCGCTTACCTAGCATCTTATAAGGGGCCTGTAAAAATTTATCTTATAGGGCTCTTTTTGCTTTCATTTTCTGGGATATTTTCGGCTTTAAGCTTTAACTTTCAAATGCTTATAATCTCTAGAGCTATAGCTGGCGCTGGTGCTGGACTTTTCTTTTCAACAGCTGGTTACGCAATTTCGTATCTAAATCAAAGAAAACTCGGTTTCTGGATGGGCGTTTATAACGCGGCTTTTGCTATAGGCACAATAATAGCATATTTATATGGTATGCTTTATTCGGCTGATAACTGGAAACTTTTAACCTCATTACTCTCTGCATTTGGAGTTCTTGTTACGCTTGCTGATTATTTTTTGATGAAAAAATTAGGCATTAGGATAGAAATCGACAAAAGCAAACCAAAAATAACCAAAAATATAAAACCAATTCTTGTAGCAATAGCGTTATCAGGGTTTTGGGGCTCGTATTACGCGGCAGAAACGCTTCTTCCTTCTTATTTTGCGCTTGTAAACGGTTCGTTAAAGTTCGGAAACGAAGTGACCATAATTTTGCTGACTTTCAGTTTTATTGGAGGTTTCTTTACGTATTTTTATGATATGTTTCCGTCAAAAAGATTGTTTCTTTTTATTACGGTCTTTTTGGGAGGACTTGGTTTCTTGGCTTTAAGCTCAAAGGAAACGCTTTACCTAGGCTTGTTTCTTATCGGTTTTTTTGATGAAATGGCCTTTTCATCTCTTTACGCTATATCATTGCAATTATCCGGCGAAAAATATTCTGCCATGGCTCTATCCGTGGTTAATTTTGTAAACATGGTTCTTGGGATGTGGATATCGATAGTTTTTTCATACGCAATGGTCTATCTTACAAATTATGTCTGGGTTTTGATGTTTTTTATAACGGTATTACCGACCTTCCCGCTTTTACATGAGTATTTTGAACCTAAAATAATTGGCAAATAATTAACCTTGCTTTAATTTGTTTGTTAGTTAAAATATATAAAATCGGGTTTGCAAAACATTATGATGAGCTATCGGGAACTTTTTATTTCGCCATCTCCAAAGATATCAACTGGGAACGAAGATTCAAAGGTATACATAATGGGCATCCCGTTTGATTTTACTACTTCTTATAGACCTGGATCGCGGTTTGCTCCTTTATCAGTTAGACAAGCCTACTGGAACATAGAAATTGTTGACCGTAAGTTAAACGTTAACGCTGAAAAAATACCGGTTTTTGATCTAGGTGATCTATCTTTTTTCTCAAACGGTGATGAAATGATAAACAGTGCTTCTAAGGTTTCTAAAGAAATATTTTCAGCGAATAAAGTATTGGGCATCATAGGAGGCGAACACCTCGTAACTTATCCTATTGTAAACGAGCTTAATGATGCGGCGCTTGTAGTTTTTGACGCGCATCTTGACATGAGAGACGAGCTTTACGGTTTAAAGGTTTCGCACGCAACTTTTCTAAGAAGGTTTCTTGAGAAAAATAAGAAAATTAAAGTTTATCACATAGGCTCGCACACGTTTGTCGACGAAGAAATAAAATTTGCAAAGTCTAGAGGGGTCAATGTTTTTACATATTATGATTTAATCGATAAAAAGCTAAACTCTCTTAAAAACATCATAAAAGAAGAAAAAATCTACGTTTCAGTCGATATGGATGTATTAGATCCATCATGTGCGCCAGGAGTCGCTAACCCTGAGCCAGAGGGCATGAATTATCAAGAACTTTTTGATCTTATTAGGTCTTTAAAGGGAAAAGAAATAGTTGGTTTTGACGTTGTAGAGACGAATCCTTTACTTGATCCATCAGGTATAACTTCTATAGCTGCAGCAAAGATTCTTTCCCTTTTGATAATAAATTCTTCTGTGGTCTGAGTTGCCAGATATAATTAGAGATTATATAAACCCTTTAACATACAGAGTTGGCAAAACGCTAGGTAAGTTTGTAAAAAACCCAAACACCATAACTGTTATAGGTTTTATCATAGGTGTGTTGACAGGTCCTCTCCTTTATTTTGGATTTGTCTACATATCTGTCCTTATGCTTATAATTTCTGGAGCGTTTGACATGCTTGACGGAGCCGTTGCGCGCGCGTTGAACAAGGTTACAAAGCAAGGAGCTTTCCTAGACTCTAACCTCGACAGGCTAGTAGAAGCGTCTTTGTACGCAGGCATCGCAGTTTATAAGCCAGATTTAACCATCTATTCGTTTCTCGCTTTTACGTTTTCAATAATGGTTAGCTATTCTAGAGCTAGGGTTGAAGGGCTTTCTAATGGGATAAGACCAAAGTCATTGGAAATAGGCGAGAGAGGGATCAGACTTTTGATAATGATTTTAGCGATAATATTTGGTTATATATTTTACGGGCTCATAATTGTAATCATAATAGCTTTAGAAACATTCATCGAAAGGCTTGTACTTTATTACAAATTTTTATCAGCTCAAAATACTTGATTTTTATAAATTTGTGGAAATTATGCGAAAGTATTCTGTTTCACAAAATGCGATGTATAGCCCCTTATAAAATATGAGCTGATATAATTATTTCGCTTGGCTAAACAGGCGAAATGCTAAGGGAAGTATAGCATCTCTACGAATAGAATGCTGGAATGCTTTAAAAAGCATTTCTCATGTACAAGCAAGCTCGTCTATAAACTAAGAAGCACCAACCGCGGGTCATTAGCAATTAGCATTAAACCATTATTTTTACTACAAAATGTCCGTAATAATTAATAGTATCAGAGAGCTTCATCTCTTAACTTGAAGATCTTAGCGCTTCATGGCAAAGGATCAGAACCAGCTAAAATATCTTGGTTAATAAGCCCTTTGAAGAAATTTGGAGATGTTGAGGCTCCTAAGTTCGATAAAGAGGCAAAAGACTTTCTTGACATATATTTAAACAAAGATTACGACATTGTTGCAGGACATTCTAAAGGAGGAACTTATGCTCTGTTATATTCAGCTTTTAAAGGAACACCAGTAATAGCTGTTTCTTCTCCTTCTGACAGAGTTAAACAGGCAGAATACCTAAACAGTTTTAGCGAGGGAAGCATTCAAAAAAGCCTCTATGAAGACCTCAAATTGATTCCTAAAGAATATCTGATCGAGACTTCTCCCATTAAATACGCTGACAGAATAAAAAATGCGCTTCTTATTCATGGAAGCGAAGATGACATAGTTCCGGTTCAACAGAGCGAAGAACTCTGTGAAAAAATATTAAAAAACGGAGAAAACTGCAAGCTGTTCATAATCAAGATGAGGCATACGCCTCCGCCTTCCCGTTATGCAGAAATACAAAAGATAATAGAAAACTGGGTGAAGGAAATTGTCGGTTGATAAATATGTAGAAGACGCATTAAAAGGCGAACATGGAGAGGCTAAGCGTATAGCTGCAAAAGTTCTGATGGCGATAGCTAAAGCTTCAAAATCAGATGGCTTCATAAAAATAACATCAGCTCATATCTCAGGTGTAAATTATTATAACATAGGCGATTCAGGCTTAGAACTTTTAAACGATATATCAAAGGTCGCTCGTTTTGTTGTTCCAACATCTATAAACCCTTGCGGAGCACCAGTGCTTGAAAACGATGCCACATTTAGCAAAGAACTGGTTGAAAAACAAAGGATAATATATAACGCTTTTATGAAAATGGGAGCTAAGAACTCATGCACTTGTGTGCCTTATGACGGCTTAAACGTCCCAAAAAAGGGAGAACACGTTAGCTGGGCAGAAAGTTCAGCTGTGGTTTACGGAAATTCTGTTATTGGAATATACACCAATAAGGAAGGAGGAATCAGCGCTCTGGCAGCTGCCATACTTGGTTTTACTCCAAATTATGGTATGCATTTAGACGAAAACAGAAAGCCTCAGAAGGTTATAAAACTCTCTTTTAAAATAAATGGTGCAGTAAAATTTGGAGCTTTAGGCTATTTTATTGGTAAGCTAACAAAGGAAATAGTTGGAATAAAAGGGATAAATGCCGCAAACAAAGAGGAACTTAAAGCGTTATCCGCTTCTGTTGGAACCTATGGCCCCCAGCCAATGTTCGTCATAGAACCCGAAACTAAAGACGCAGAAGTAATCACTTTAGAAGAAAACCAGTTAAAAGAAGCCATGTTAAAGATAAACGATGACATTCAGCCTCAAGCCATTGTGCTTGGCTGTCCTTTGCTTTCTGTTGAGGAAATGAAAAAATTAGCTTATCTTGTCCAGGGCAAGCATTTTGATTTACCCGCTTATGTTTTTGTAGACAGGATAAACTTTTCAAAACTTGCTGAGGAAGAAAAAGAGGCTTTGGTTGATTCGGGACTTAAAATATATTTTGATATATGTCCTTCTTTGTCATATTTACCAGAGACTTTCGGATACACTAGCGTCGTAAGCAACAGTGCTAAACATTATTTTTACACTAAACATCAGTCAAAGATAAGCGTGAGGCTTATGGATGTTGAAGAAATTGTTGACAAGTATGTAAAAATGAACGTATAAGCCCTTATATAAATAAAAAATAAAAAGTAGAAACATGCAGGGGTGGATAAAAGTATACACGGGGCCTATGTTTAGCAGGAAAACAGAAGAATTGCTGATAGAACTCAGAAGGTATGAACTTGGAAAAAAGAGGATAACATTATTCAAACACGCTATAGATAACAGATACGGAGAAGAGTATGTTGTAAGCCACGACGGGAGAAAAATGAAGGCTTTTAAGGTTTCAGACCCTTACGATATATATAAAATAGGAAAGGATTATGAGGTTATAGGAATAGATGAAGCTCAATTCTTTGGGTCTGAAATTGTTGAAGTTGTAAGCAAGCTTGCTGATGAAGGTAAACGTGTTGTTATAGCAGGCCTCGACAAGAACTTTCTTGGCAAACCTTTTGGGGCAATGCCATTGCTTTTAGCGATAGCCGATGAAGTTATCAAACTTACAGCGGTATGCCCTATATGCGGGGAACCTGCTAGTTTCACAATCAGAAAGAGCAAGGAGCAACAGGAGATACTGATAGGTGGATATGACCGGTATGAGCCTAGATGCAGAGCTCATCGTTATACTTTGTGATCTTTCTAAACCATATGTTGATTCAAATCACTAAAGTTTTTTGGTTAATTAGAAAAACTTATATTCAGAGCCTTTTTAACTAGTTCGATGCTTTCACCTATAAGATGTTTTAGCTGTGGAGCTTTACTGGGCGATAAATATGAAAAGTTCAATGCCCTTGTTGCAAAGGGTATGGAGCCTTCTAAGGCATTGGATAAATTGGGAGTAAAAAGGTATTGTTGCAGAAGAATGATATTAAGCAACTTCGAATCTTTAAACAAAATGTTGCCTTATGCTGAAGCTACTGCTATGTTGAATGAGAAGGAGGACGAAATTTAATTGGAAATAACTGACGTAAAGCTTCGTCCAAGCTTTACTAGCAGAGGGGACGACACAGTAGAAGCTACAGTATATGTAAAAAATTTTAGCGCTACAGTTACTGCACCTGCTGGAGCAAGCACAGGCGAAACAGAAGTCATCCATTTACCAAAAGGCGGTTTCTCTACGGCCATAAAAAATTTTGATAAATCAAAGCTAATTGGTGTTGACGCTGGAGACCTTAAGGCTGTTTATGAAGCATTATTAAAAATAGACGGTTCCGAAAAGTTTGAAAAAATAGGTGGTTCAACGGCTTTTGCCGTTTCAGTAGCATCCCCAGTTGCTGAATCATTAGCATCTGGAAAACCATTTTACACTCTTATAGGGTTTGAACCTAGAATACCGTACCCTCTGGGGAACGTCCTAGGAGGAGGGAAGCACGCAGGACCTGGCTCTCCTGACATTCAAGAATTTCTGTCATCCCCAGTTGGAGCTAAAAACGCTTTTGAAGCAGTAACTTTAAACATCAAAGTGCATAAAGAAGTCAGGAAAGAAATAGAAAAAAGAGATCCAATGTTTGCGGGCGGAAAAGGCGACGAGGGCGCTTGGGCTCCAAGGCTTAAAGATGAAGAAGCTTTAGAAGTAGTCAGAACAGCCATCGACAGGGTTTCAAAAGATTATGGAGTAAGGATAATAATGGGAGTTGATATGGCAGCTTCAACTCTATATGAAAATGGAGTTTACAATTATTCCAGAAAGGGCAAAAAGCTTTCAAAAGAGGACCAGCTAAAATACGTTGAAGACATAATAAATAAGTTCGATTTGAAATACGTTGAAGATCCTTTTTTTGAAGAAGATTTCGAATCTTTTGCGGAGCTTACTAAAAGCTCTAAATCGCTCATAGTTGGTGACGATCTTTTTACCACGGACTACAGAAGGCTGGAAAAAGGCATAAAAATGGGGGCAGCTAACGGAGTGATTCTTAAAGTAAATCAAGTTGGAACGCTGTATCAGGCGAAACTATTCGCTGAAACAGCTCATAAGAACAACTATGCTGTTATTACTTCGCACAGGAGTGGAGATGTATGCGAGGGTTATCTTGCGGATATAGCTGTCGGTATGAGATCATCTTTGATGAAAAGCGGGGTTGTCGGAGGAGAAAGAATGTCAAAGCTTATAAGGTTAGCAAGGATAAATGAAGAAAATGAAAAAATACCTCTTTGGAGGCCGAGCATATAATGGCAGAAAAACAGCCTGAAGATAAAAGTGAAGAAGGTTCAGAGAACAAAAAGATTAATGTTCAGCTTACAGAGAGCGCTCTCATAGCATCTGGTATAAGGATCGGAACCAACGTTGCAACAAAACATATGAAACAGTTCGTTGCTAGACGTAGGGAAGACGGTTTAAACATACTTGACCTTAACAAGATACTCTCAAGGATAGAAATCGCAGGAAAGTTTTTGTCAAGATACGACCCAAAGAGAGTTCTGGTTTATTCTACAAGAGAGGCAGCTTTTACACCAATATCAAAATTCGCCGAACTTACTGGAGTTAATTATGTCCTCGGAAGGCTTTTGCCTGGCACTCTTACAAATCCATATTTGCCAGATTATAAGAACGTAGATATAGTGCTGATTGTGGATCCAGCTGTAGATAAACAGGCCATAGAAGAAGCCGTTAGAGTAAACATACCGGTGGTAGCTATCTGCGACACTAACAACGTCTGCAACTTCGTAGATCTCATAGTACCTGGAAATAACAGAGGCAGAAAATCGCTTGCTATGATTTTCTGGTTACTTGCCAGAAGCTATCTGATAAACTCTGGGGCAATGCAGCCTAACGAAGCTATGAAGTACAACCCATCAGACTTTGAAACAAAATTTGAAGAAGGAAGCTATGTGGAGAGTTAGAAAACCAGCAGTTGCAGGTTATTTTTATCCAAGTGAAAAGGATAAACTCATAAGCTTAATAGAAGAAACTTTCAAGTCAGATAAAATAGGCCCTGGAAAACTCCCACCAGCAAACGAACAAAAAGAAACAATAGGTTATCTCGTTCCTCATGCTGGTTATGAATATTCTGGTTATGTTGCAGCCCATGCATATTTAGAAATTTCTGCGTTACCTGAAGGCTCGACTTTCATAATTCTCGGACCAAATCATTATGGGATAGGAAGCCCTATAGCTTTACCTCAAAGCGAAATATGGGAAACCCCTTTAGGTCAAGTTAAGGTAGACACAAATTTAAGAAACGAAATACTTTCAGAAAAATCCATAATCGATATGGACGACGCAGCTCACTGGAGAGAACATAGCATAGAGGTTCAGATACCATATTTGCAATACGTAAAAAAGGACTTTAAAATACTGCCGATTTCAATGACTTTGATGGAAAAGGAGTATGCCGTCGAAGTAGCTGAAATAATTTATAAAAAGATAAAAGGAAAAAAGAACTATTATATTATAGCTTCATCTGATTTAACCCATTACGAGCCGGCTGATAGCGTTAACAAAAAAGACGAAATTGCAATAAACGCTATAATCAAAAAGGACCTCGATGAATTTTACAGGGTTCTTAGAAAATATGATATAACTATGTGTGGCTATGGACCAGCATCCGTACTCATACACGTAAGCAACCTTATGGGTTATAACAGCGTAAAACTGCTCAGGCATGCAAACAGCGGAGACGTAACAGGAGATTATTCTGCAGTTGTTGGCTACGCGTCTATAGGGTTCTACAAATACTGAAATTTTAACCTTCCTCAACGCGGTGTGGGTCAGAAATAACAGATCGTTTTTAAAGCGGCTGATTTATTTGTTAGTAGGTTGAGCTCAGGTCAAGCCATCGCTCCTGCAAAAGTAATTCTATCAGGTGAGCATTTCGTAGTTCATGGCGCTAGGGCTATAGCTGGGGCTATAAACCTATACCTAAAGCTGAAGGTCGAGGAAGGCACGAAAGACATCATATACTCTAACGGCAAAACAATTCACGCTGATTATACAATTGAAAAAGTTAAAGAAATAACAGGACTTAGTAAGGTCAAAATACAGGTTAAAAGCTCCATACCAAAGTCAGCCGGGCTCGGTTCTTCAGCTTCTTTTCACGTAGCGGCTATAATAGCCTCTTACAAACTAGCGGGCATAACTCCTCCATTAGAAAGGGTATTCGATGAGTCCATGGAACTTGAAAAGCACGTACACAAAAACCCGAGCGGTATAGACGTGTGGACCGTCTTAAACGGAGGAATTTTAATGTTTAAAAGAGGAGAAATGAACTTTCCCATAAGTTCAAAAATCGATAGGATCTTGCTAATAGATTCTGGGCAGAGAAGAAACACGGGCATTTTGGTTAGCAAGGTAGGCCGTTTAAAAGAAAACGAACCGGAAAAGTTCGGAGATCTCATAAAAATGGCCGATTATGTATCATTATCAATGAAAGGTGCATTAGAAAATGGAGATGTTGAAAAGGCTAAAGCTCTTTTCAAGATAAACCAGGCCCTTTTGGAGATGATCAATGTATCTACGCCTAAAATAAGTTCTATATTGGAAAGGCTTCAGGAAGAAGGGATATCAGCTAAAATAACGGGAGCTGGAGGAGGGGGTTATCTTATAGGTTTGCCCGTTAAAAGCGTAGACGGTTTAAAAACAAAAGAAGTTAAACTTGGAGTTCCTGGAGCTTATGAAATTAATTTCAAAAACAGCAAAGGTGAACAGGAAGGCAATGTTCGATAACTGGTCAATTTTTTTAAAGGTAGCAAAACGCGATAAAGGTGTTGTCAGAAAGCTTTAATGATAGAACTCTGTATGTATGTGCAGAATTAAGGTTAGAAAAGGTTAAGTTTTAAGCCAATAATAGCGTAATAAAATGTCCTTGTCTATAATAAAGCTAGGTGGGTCATCCATAACATTTAAAGATAAACCTTTTAGCATAAATGAAGACGGAATAAAAAACATCGCAGAAGCTTTAGCTGATGCCAAAGAACGCTACTTTTTGATACATGGAGGGGGTTCATGGGGCCATCCGGCAGCAACAATTTACGGTCTTTCTAGCTTTACATATAATGAATCAAATAAAGGTGTAAGCTTTACAAAGATTAAAATGCAACAGCTTAGCGTTCAGGTTCAAAAATTTCTTCTAGAAAAAGGTATATCTACATTTTATTTTCCTGCACAGCTTTTAGAAGTAATTAACAAAGATGAAATTTTAGAAATGATCGACAAATCTGTTTATCCTTTAACTTATGGTGATGTAATTTATGAAAGGAATAAGGGATTTAGAGTTATAGGAGGAGACGAAATAGCCTTAAAATTAAGCGATAAGTTCCCTGTAAAAAAAGTTGTTTTTATAATGGGCACACCAGGAATTTTGGATGAAAATGGAAACATAATAGATAAAATCAGCATAGTAGAATCAAAAGGATCTGTATATATAGGCGAGGTTCCAATCATAGTGGGAAACGGATTCGTAAAGTTTGAAAAAATCCTGTTAAAGATGTCAGAAAATTCTCCTGATGCTACAGGTGGGATCAGCTACAAGCTTTACGTCGCATACATGCTGGCTAAAAAGGGTATAAATTCGGCTTTTATAAACGCTGAAGACAAAGAAAATATTATTAAAGCAATAAAGGGTTATAAGTTTGAGGGTAGTGTAGTGATGTCTGATGGAAGTAAAGAATAGAAAAGCTGAACATATAAACATAGTAAAAAAAGGTGGGGTTGAGTATAAAGAAACTTCAGGATGGTTTGAGTATGTATACCTGATTCATCAGGCTTTACCTGAAATGGATCTTCAGGATGTTGACATTTCAGCAAACTTTTTGGGGTTTAAACTTTCAGCCCCTTTTTTCATAGACAGTATGACAGGCGGTAATGAAGAGACGAAGGAAATAAACAGAAACCTTGCTACTCTAGCTCATGAACTAGGGATAGGTATGGGTGTTGGGTCACAGAGAGCAGCCATAGAGGATCCTTCATTAGCTGATACTTATTCTGTGGTAAGAGATGTAGCGCCGGACATATTCGTAATGGGCAACCTCGGAGCGGCTCAACTTTTAGTATATGATTTAGATAAGATAAAGAAAGCGGTAGATATGGTAAAGGCAAACGCTTTGGCCATACATTTGAATCCGCTTCAAGAAGCTGTACAACCAGAAGGAGAACCAAAGTTTAAGGGCGTTCTACAAAAACTGTCTGATCTTGCAAAGTCTATAAACGTTCCTATAATAGTTAAAGAGGTTGGCTCAGGTATTTCTAAAGAAGTTGCAATAAACCTAAAACTGGCAGGTGTTTCTGCTATAAATGTGGCAGGAGCCGGAGGGACAAGCTGGGCAAAAATCGAAGGAGAAAGAGCAAAGAAGGCAAAGAAAATGGAAAATTATAATTTAGCAGAAATCTTTGGAGAGTGGGGGATTCCTACTGCTGCCTCAATTATAGAGGTCAGAAGCGTAACCGACCTCCCGATAATAGCCTCTGGCGGTATAAAAAACGGGCTTGAAGTGGCAAAAGCTATTTCTCTTGGGGCTGACGTTGGGGCTATGGCGGGTAGCATTTTGAAAGAATTGCTAAAAAACGGATACGAAAAGGCTAAAGAATACTTGATTAACAGCATAAATGAATACAGATTAGCACTTTTCTTGACGGGCTCGAAAAATGCTCAAGAACTAAAGAGAAAAAGAAAGGTTCTCTTAGGCCCTCTAGCCGAGTGGGCCAGACAGGTAGGTTATTTATGATAAAACAAGAAGATTTTTTAAATAGAGTAAATGAATACCTTAAAGAAACTTTATCAAAGGATTATGAGGTTTATAGCGCTTCAGCTCATTTAGTTTTTGCTGGGGGAAAACGCTTAAGGCCTTTGATGGTCGCTAGAGTCTATGAAGCGTTAGGTGGCAACGCAGTTGATATAATTCCAGCAGCGGCTTCTGTAGAGCTTGTGCATAACTTCACGCTAATCCACGATGACATAATGGATAACGATGATTTCAGAAGGGGTGTGCCTACTGTTCACAAAGTATACGGAGAACCCATAGCTATACTTGCAGGAGACTTGCTTTTTGCCATGGGATATAAGGTTCTTGACGATGTTAAACCTTTTAAGGATGATGAAAGAAAGTTTCATAAATCTGTAACTGCGTTGAGCAAGTATGTTATAGATCTTTGTGAAGGGCAAAACATGGACATAAAGCCTCCAGCCATCTTCAGCGAAGATTTCTACTATGAGCTCATAAAAAAGAAAACATCTTCCCTTTTTATATTATCAGCTCTTTATGGGGTTTATGCAGCAGGAAGGTTTGACCTTGAAGAATACGCCATAAATTTCGGTGAAAACTTTGGTATAATATTTCAGCTCACAGACGACCTTCTAGGTCTGGTTGGGGATCCAAGCATTACAAAAAAGCCTGTCGGATCGGATCTTAGAGAAGGCAAGTCAACTCTGCCAATATCTCTGGCTTTAAAAAAGGCCGATGTTGAGCTCAGGAACAAGATTTTGCGAGTTTACGGTAAAAAAGCAGATGAAAAAGAAATTAACGAAGTTGTTGAGATGATCAGGAAACTCGGGATTGAAGAAGACGTTAAAAAGATCATTAAAGGATATCTTGATAATGCTTTATCAGCTATCGAACATTTGGGTTCTGGTGAAGCAAATTCTGAGTTAGTTAAAATGGTGAACAGTTTGGTTGAGCGCCAGCGATGATGAGCTAAGGTCCTTAATAATCAAGTATGCGGCGCAGAATGCGGCAAAACACGGAGGCAAAGCCGATCAAGTAGCCGTCATAGGAAAAATAGTATCTGAGAGGCCAGATTTAAAACCAAAATTAAAGGAAATATTGCCCTTAGTTAAAGAGGTTTGTGATTATGTAACGAGCCTGGCTCCTGAAAAACAGAAAGAGCTGGCTGGAGAGTTTGAGGAGAAAAAGAAGCAGGAAGTCAAACTGCCACCCCTTGAAGGAGCAGAAACGGGTAAAGTGGTAACACGTTTTGCACCAAACCCGAACAGCGTTCTTCATCTGGGTTCTTCAAGAGCGGCTATCTTGTCTTACGAGTATTCAAAACTCTATAAGGGGAAATTCATCTTAAGATTTGAAGACACCGATCCAAGGTTAAAACGATCAGATTTAAAATACTACAGATATATAGAAGAAGATCTTCAATGGTTAGGGATAAAATGGGATGAAGAATACTACCAGAGCCAAAGACTGCCTATTTATTATGATTACGTTGAAAAGGCAATCAAAATAGGAGCTGTTTATATAACTGAGTGCGACAGGCAGAAATTCAAAGAATTTGTAATGCAGCAGAAACCCTGTCCGGACAGAGAACTCTCAGTGGAAGAGCAGATAAAGAGGTGGGAAAAGATGCTATCAGGCGGGTATAAAGAAGGAGAAGCCGTTGTAAGGGTAAAAACAGACCTATCGCATCCTAACCCAGCGGTAAGGGATTGGCCAGCTCTAAGAATTATAGATACGGAAAAATACGCACATCCGATAGTAGGAAACAAATATAGGGTATGGCCTCTTTACAACTGGGCCTCCGCGATAGATGATCATCTGATGGGCATAACTCACATATTCAGAGGGCAAGAACATTTTGTGAACATGGTCAGGCAAAAATATCTTTATTCCGCCTTCGGATGGAAATATCCATATGCTGTACACTACGGGAGGCTCATGATAGAAGGTAAACCGCTAAGCAAATCTGAAATAGAAAAAGGTATCAGAACCGGCATATACAGCGGTTATGATGATATAAAGCTAGCTACTCTAAAGGCTTTAAAAAGAAGGGGGATAATGCCAGAAGCCATTAAGCAGCTTGTGCTTTCAATGGGGATAAACACAAATGACGCTATAATAAGCATGGAGAACCTTTATGCGATAAACAGGAAGCTGATAGATCCTATAGCGAACAGATACTTTGCTGTGTTTGAGCCGTACATTAAAATGGTCCTGAAAAATGTTGAAGTGCCGAAAACCGTTCAGCTTTACAAGCATCCTAACAGAAAAAACGAAATAAGGGAGATAAAGCTCAGTAGAGCGGAAATATTTCTTGAAAAAAACGACTATGAAGCAAATCTTGGAAAAAATATAAGGTTTATGGGTCTAGGAAACTTCATTCTAAAAAAAGACTATGCGGAGTTCACTGACAACGATCTTGTAAAGGCAAAAGAATTTCCACATTTGCACTGGTTGCCGTCAGATACAACGCTAAAAATAAACGTTTTAATTGAGGATGGTAGCGAGTTGCATGGATTAGCTGAGACGGGTCTTAAAGAAGAAATAGACAAAGTCGTTCAGCTAGAAAGGAAGTTCTTCTGTAGGATAGAATCCATAGAAAATGACACGTTAAAGGCAATATACACATCTAAATAATCTATATAAAACTTAACGCGCTCTCAAGATCGCTTATTATGTCTTCAGGGTTTTCTAAACCAACTGAAAGCCTCAGGAGGTTTTCTGTTATGCCAAGCCTTTTCTTGCAATCTTCATTAAGAGAAGAGGATGCAGATAGAACAGGATAAGTCATTATTGATTCCGTTCCTCCTAAACTTGGAGAAGGAATTATCAGCTTCAGATTTTTTAATACTGTGATCGCTTCTTCCTTTCCGCCTTTTACTTTAAAGCTGATAACGCCCCCACATCCATTAAAATATTTCTTCGCAAGATCATAATACGGATCTGATTCCAGACAAGGATACATTACTTCTTCAATTTTTGGGTTGTCCAAAAGGTATTTGGCTATTTTAAGAGAGTTCTCTTGCTGGATTCTCATTCTGGCATAAAGCGTCTTAAGTCCCCTCAAAGTTAGATAAGCGTTAAATGGACTTAGAATAGATCCTATCATTCTTCTAGTTTCCCAAAGTTGTAGGATTTTTTCTTTCTTGCCTGCAATTATCCCGCCTATAACGTCATTATGTCCTGATATATATTTTGTAAGGCTCTCTATTACAACATCGGCACCTCTTTCTATAGGCTTGAAGAGAACCGGACTCAGAAACGTATTATCTACCACAAATTCTGCTTTGCCTTTTATTGAATCCTTCACATGATCTAAATCTATGACTTTGAGCGTCGGATTTGTCATTGATTCAACAAAAACTAATTTTGTATTTTTTGTTACAGCGGATGCGATCTCGTCGGCAGACGGTAAAACGATTTTAGCCTTAACGCCAAACTTTGAAAGATATTCCAAAAGCTTTACAGTAGTACCATAAGCTTCACACGTAACAATAGCCTCATCTCCTGAAGAGAGAGAATTTAAATACAAAGAGGCTATGGCAGCCATTCCGCTTGAAAAAGCAAGCGAGTCATCTGATTTCTCTAATTTCGAAATAGCCTTTTCAAGATATCGAACTGTCGGATTTTCTTCCCGTGAGTATTTAAGATCTACTTTTCTATCGCTTTTGTTAGCTTCTCCCCTTTGTTCAAACATAGCTGATAGATGAACCGCGGGTATTCTTGAGCCAAACTCATCATGATAATCATGCCCATGAATCGCTTCTGTTTCTTCCTTCAATTTTATAGATATTCCTACTAGTAATATAAAAACAATACCATTAATTCTTTTAAAGAATCATTTAATCATTTCATTATAAGCTTTCTTAAAGTCTTCTTGGCAGGACTTGCAAAGCATCGGCAATTTATTATCCACATCCTTTAATGATTTTGCATAGCTCATAATACACGTCTGATTAAAACAGTGGCCAAGACCCCAGAAGTGGCCTATAAGGTGCGCCGCTTCTTTCATTATTCTTTCTTTGGCAAGCTTTGGGTCTGAAACTAGCTTATCTTCGCTTAGCACAGCGACCCTTTCTTTAGGATCTACTATTCCAAAAATCCTTGATCCCGAGGAATCAACCATCGGTAAACCTGAAACTATAAATACGTAATGATGATTCTTAGGAACTATTTCTTTTAATTGTTTTAATATATAATTTCCGTCAAACTGTTTAAAATCCGCCTTAAGGTCAACGTCGTTGTGTTCTTTTATGGTCATATTATATAGAGATGCCGCAATTCTGTAACTGTCGATGTATCTTGTAACATATCCGTTCAGAAAATAAAGGTCAATTTCAAGTTTATTGATCTTTTTTTCACTCAATTATTTCACCCGTCCTTGCACATGTAGCGTTTAGCCCCATACTATTTAGCTCTAACGCAAAAGCCTCACAGCTTTCCTGTTCGCCATGCACGAGGATTATTTTTGGAGAACCTTTTAAGGACTTGAACATATTCAGCAGTTGCGATCTACCTGAATGACTAGAAAGGTCGAACTTGCTCACTTTCGCATTAACGCTGTAATGGTTTCCGTTGAAATTTAAAGTGCCATCTTCAACCAATGATCTGCCAGGTGTTCCTTCAACCTGATAAGCTACAATTGCTATGCCGTTATTCGGATTTTTAGAAATCTTTTTGCTATAAAATACAGACGCTCCACCCATGAGCATTCCTGCGGGCGAAATTATTGCGGCCGGTTCCTTTACTATTTTTCTTCTGTCTTCCCAGCCGTTTACATAATTTATTCTACCGAGAGCCTTCCTTAAAAATTCTGGATCTCTTAAAAATTGTGGGTTGTTTAAGAGTATGTCGTTTACTGTGAGCGCCATTCCGTCCATATAGACTTCGTGTTTAAACCCATAAGAATAGAATATTTCAGCTAGCTCTTGGGCTCTTCCTACAGCAAAGGCCGGAATCAGAACAGTTCCGCCGTTTTCTATTATTTCGTTTGAAAATTCTATGAGCCTTTTTTCTTCTTGGTCTCTTTCAGGATGATCCTGCATGGCGTATGTGCATTCAGACACAAAATAATCTACTTCTGGTAGATCATAAGAAGCCGGTTCTAAAAGCTTTGTTTGTATATGATTAACATCTCCTGTATAGAGAACTTTTTTGTTTCCCTTTATATAAACCATAGAGCTGCCTGGAATATGTCCGGCATTCAGAAATTCTAATTCCAAATTGTTTATGTTAAACGTCTCATTGTAATTTATCGCTTTACTCATCCTTACGAGTTTCTTTACTTCTTGTTGTGTAAACGGAAGTTTATCGCCTGAAATATTTAGAAGATCGTATAAGAGAAGTTCGGTAAGCTCTATTGTGACTTTAGTAGCATAATGAGGTATGTTTCCGTCTATATAAAGGTATGGTTCATAACCTATATGATCAAGGTGTGCGTGAGTTGTAATAAGTGCGGTAACGTCTTTAGGTCTCACATGTAATGGATGTACTATATTTTTACCTGGATTTAATCCGTAATCTAAGAGTAAACTAGTTGAGTCATCTTTTATCAAAATGCCGGAATTACCTATGTTTCCTCCGGCACCTAACACTTTTATCTGCATTTTGCCTTCAGTTTTTAACTTTTTGAAAACATTGACTGGCTTATTATTTAATCTTTCCCCAAAAACATATATTAACCTTCTTTTCACTATGAAAAAATGAAGCTTTCGTTTTATATAAATGAGGTTTATAATTCTTGAGCGTAACGTTTAATGACTTTACCATTTTTCTTATCGTTAACAAAATAAATTTAAAAAGGTTAATAACAAGCACTTGCACTTAAGCATGAGGGAAACAAATGTTCAAAGTGGCATCATCTGGTTGGGAAAAGCTGGATAAGGAAATATCTAGGATGAAAGAAAACGGCAATACTAGCGTGTTGCTATCCGTTGAAGTCGTTCCAACTCAGGACAATTTAGACCTTCAAAAAGAGCTTAAAAACGCTTCGGAAAGCGCCTCAGATCTTTGTGAATTTGAAGCCGACGTTCACGAAGACCACGGCGCTCTGAACTGCCAAAAATTACTAGAAAATGGTTTTTCTGATTTGCTTAGGGATGTAATAAACAGAATAAATTCTCTCGGCACTCTCTTTGTAGCAGGCTTTCAGGCTGAAGTATATCGCGACCAGGATCTTATAGTTATAATATTTGGAGATAGCTACAACGCTACAGTTATATATCCCCATGAAAGCGGTAAGAAACTTGAAGTACTGCAGCTAGAGTTCACCATCTAAAAACACAACACCTTTAAGATTTTTTCATTAATTAATATGAAAATTTAACAAATTTAATAAAGATAATTATAGCTGCATCGTTTTCAAGATATTCATTCTTGAATAAAAGTTAAACGTTTATTAACGAATAATTTTAAGGTTAAGACAAGGTGAGTGAATTGGAAATTAAAAGGAAATCTATAATGCTACCAGGTCCTGTAGATGTTCCAGACGATGTTCTTATGTCAATGAGTAAGCCCGTAATTAATCATAGAGGGGAGGAATTCCATCAGCTTATGGCAAACATAGAAACGATAAGCAAACAGATCTTTCAGACAAAATACAATGTTATAGTTTTATCGTCATCTGGCACAGGTGGAGCAGAATCTGCTGTAATGAACATAATAAGACCAGGAGATAAAGCTATAGTGCCCGTATTTGGGGAGTTCAGCGGCAGGCTCGCACAGCAAATAGAAGCGGCCCGTGGCAAGGTCGTCAGAGTTAATGCACCTTTTGGAACTGCGCCTTCAGTTGAACAGATAGAAAAGGCCGTTTCTGAAAACAAAGATGCCAAAGGAATATTTTTAGTTTACAATGACACCTCACCAGGAACAACATACAGATACGCGAAAGAGATAGGCGACATAGCCGAAAAATATGGAATGTTTTACGTTATAGATGCTATATCGGTGTTTGGTGGAGACATCTTACCTATGGACGAATGGCATGCTGATGTTGTGATAGCAGGCAGCCAAAAGTGTCTATTTACGCCTCCAGGACTTGCTCTGGTAGGTGTTAGTGACGATGTTGTTAACTATGTAAGAAAAGATCCTCCTTTAACAACTTACTTTAACTATGCATCTTATGTAGATTTCCTGGCTAAGTTCGAGACACCGTTTACACCTGCGCTTCCAATTTTCTACGCGCTCGAGACCGCCTTACAGAAGATTTCAGCGCAAGGTTTGGATAAAATGATTAAAAAACACAAGATAGGCGCAGATGCCTATTACAAGGCCTTTGAAGCTATGGGACTTCAACCGTTTGTCGAAGAAAGGTTCAGGTCAAACGTAGTAATTTCAATAAAGTACCCACCAGGTGTCGATGATATAAAATTCAGGAAGTATCTAGAAAACAGTTACAACATAGTTATAACTGGTGGCTTCGGTGAACTTAAAGGAAAAATATTCAGGATAGGTAACATGGGAATCATTGAGCGCTCAAAAATATTGCCGACCATACTTGCGGTTGGCTATTCAATGATAGCGCAAGGCATAAATGTTAATGTTGAAAAAGCTATAGAGGTGGCAGAGGAAAAGTTAAAGGGGTTAGATAGCATTTGAACCAAAACTCACTAATATTAATAAATTACACGACAAAGGTAAAGGAAACAGGAGAAGTCATAGAAACTACTATAGAGGAAGTAGCCAAGGCAAACAAAATTTACAAAGAAGGAACAAAGTATGAACCAAAGCTAATTGCGGTTGGAAAGGGTTGGATACTTAAAGCGCTTGACGAAGAAATTCAGAAACTTAATGTAGGCGATAAAGTCACGATAGAAGTCCCTCCAGAAAAGGCTTTTGGCAACCGCGATCCCTCGAAGATAAAGGTTATACCGCTGAGAAAATTCGGAGATAGAGCAAAAGACGTTAAGGTTGGAGATGAAATTGAATATAACGGGCAGATAGGAACAGTTATATCGATCAACAGCGGCAGGGTTCAAGTTGATTTTAATGATAAGCTGGCCGGTAAAACGCTCGTATATGAAATAGAGATAGTTAAAGAGATAACAGATCTCAATGAGAAAATAGAAAGGCTCATACGCAGGAGAATAGATATTCAGAACCCAACATATAAAGTAGATCAAAACAGAGTAAGGATTGAAATTCCAGAGCAATATTTCCTTACAGATGGGTTGCAATACATAAAAAGAGCAATTGCCAGCGACATTCTGGATATAATTCCGGAAATAAACCAAGTAGAGTTTGCAGAAATATACTCTAAGAAACAATGAAAAAGCTCTTTAAAGGTAGATACTTATTAACAGATTATTTAAACAAACCTTTTAATGATTTTTCGGTTCTTGTTGAGGATAAAAAAATAGTTAAAGTTGGAAAAACTGATGAATTAAAGAAGGAAGCAGATGAAATTAATGACCTTGGTAACGTCGTTATAGCTCCTTCTTTTGCTGACACTCATGCGCACGTAGGAATGGTTACGCTTAGGGGCATAGGAGAAAGCAAAGCTCTTTATGATTGGTTGCGTGAAGTTTGGCAGATAGAATCAAAATTAAATTATGAACTTTTGTACTATGCTGACATACTGGGCATTGGCGAGCTGATTAGTTCTGGCGTCACAGCTGTGCTTGATTTTTATGACATACAACCGATGGTCAGGGCGGTTAAAGCAATAGGCTTGCCTATTAAGGTAAAGCTCGGGCTGGCTTTTATGGACAAAGTTCCTTACATGGAAGAGGAAAGTTGGAAAAGACTCAGAAACATAAAAAGCATATCAAACGAACTTACGAGCGAAGGATTTGAAATCTTCATTTCGCCACACTCTCTTTATGCAGTGAGCGAAGAATTGCTAAAGCAGCTTTTCAGCTTAGAAGGCTTCAAATACCAGATGCATTTTGCTGAGAACAAAGAAGAGATCGAGGAAATAAAAAAAGCTTATAATAAAGATGACCCAATACAAATTCTAGAAAAGCTTGGTGCTTTGGATAAATGGCTCATACTGGCTCATGCCGTTCATTTAGATCCTGACGGACTCAACAAACTTGTAAGAGACAACATATTCGTTTCTCATTGTCCGTTTTCGAACTCGAGGTTAGGAAGCGGCATAGCAAAAATAAACACAATGAAGAATAAAGGTATACAGGTATCCATCGGCACAGATGGGCCAGGAAGTTCAGAAACTTTAAACATATTTAACGAGATAAGGCTTGCAACTTTGTTGTCAAGGGCTTCAACAACAAGCCTTGGCATTTCAGTAAAAGACGCAATGCAGATGGCGTCATTAAACGGCAATAGGGCTCTAGGGATAAGCTCCGGTACGATAAAACCTGGCTATAATGCAGATTTTATAACATTTGACCTAAGAAAAATATACCCTTCGTGGGACATGATATCTGCTCTAGGCTATCAGGGCAATCCAGAGATAATAAAAGATGTTATTTCTGACGGGGTTTATTTGAAAAAAGACGGGAAGTTAGTTTTCAACGATCTGTACGAACAAAGCTTGATTAAGGTAGAAGAATTTATATCTAACAGGGGCGAGTAAAGTTAAGCCACATAATGGAACTTCCAGAAGCAGTAATAATAGGCGACGAAACCTTTAATAAAGAAAACCTTTCTTTGTTTATCAAAAAAAGGGCATTTCTGCTAACTGGGCCAAACGTAAGCAATATATTTGAAACAAAAATAAGTTCGGCCTTAAGCGGTTTTGATTATAAAAAAGCAATAGTTGAATCTTCAACGTATGAAGAAGCAGAAAGGATTTACAGGGAAAAGTTCGACGCTAACTCTGAGGCCGTTATTGGTTTCGGTGGAGGAAAGGTTCTAGACGTTGCAAAATACCTGGGCTATAAGGCTGGCATTCAGGTCATAAGCATTCCTACGTCGGCATCAAACGACGGAATAGCCAGTCCGTTCTCTTCATTAAAGGGAGGAAAACATCCATACTCGCTCAAGGTAAAACCGCCTCGCGGAGTAATTGTAGACCTTTCTGTAATAATGAAAGCTCCGAAAAGGTATATACTGAGCGGTTTGGGGGATCTATTGGGAAAATTCACTTCCACAAGGGATTGGAAACTTGCATGGATTGAAAAAGGAGAATATTTCGGGGAATACGCTTCCAAGCTGGCCTACGAAAGCGCCAAACACGCCATGATCAGCACTAAGGGGATTGAGGATCTAAAATATTCTTCTGTAAGAAACCTCATGGAAGCTCTCATAAGCGCGGGGGTTGCAGGAGGCATAGCAGGCAGCAGTAGACCGCTAAGCGGAAGTGAACATCTGATATCCCACGCTTTAGATATTATAGCGCCAGAAAAAGGTACACACGGTGAAAAGGTCGCTTTAAGTACTGTGCTCGTAGCTTACCTTTATGGAATGAACTGGAAGAAGATAAAAGCTAAAATGCAGGAAGTCGGTCTACCAGTGTCATTCTTACAGATCGGAATAAAGAGAGAAGAAGTTTTAGAAGCAGTTACTTTGGCTCCTTCTTTGAGACCAGAAAGGTATACGATATTACATAAGCTTAACTTAACAAAAGATGAAGTATCGAACATCTTGGATGAGATAAACATTTAATATGTTTACGTTAATAATTTAATCATGCAAGGGTTCGATCTAGCGTTAGATACTTTGGAGCAAAAGGTTCTGGCATTAAACCGCACCCCTATAATAGGTTTGGGAAGCGGAAGGACAGCTTCAAAGGTTTTGAAAGAGCTCGGAAAAAGGTTAAACGATAAAGGCATAAAGCCTATAGGTATAGCAACGTCTGCTCAGATAAAGCTTGAAGTTTCAGACTTATTTTTAATATCAGAGCCTATATTTGATAAGCTCGACTTTGTCATAGACGGGGCAGATCAGGTATCAAGTTATAACGGGTATGTCATAAAGGGAGGCGGAGGAGCGCTCACTAAAGAAAGAATTGTATGGGAGATTTCTAGGGAAAGACACATCTTTGTATCAAAAGAAAAGGTTGTTGAGAAGCTGGATCATCCTTTACCTTTAGAGTTTTTGCCTTTTGCGTATACCCTTGTCAAGAGCGAAATATTAAAGCTAGGTTTAAGGCCTAACCTTAGGGTAGATGTAAGGGGCTATCCATACATAACTGAAAACGGCAATTATATCTTCGACATAAACTATCCGGAAAGCTATGACCTGAAAAACTTGTACGAAGATCTGATTAAAACGCCCGGGGTTTTGGATGTAGGACTTTTTATATACGATTTAAACCTTCACGTGGTATAAATAAACTCGAATTATATTGGCTTTAGGTTTAAAAAAATTGTCTTTTATTTGTTTAAATATAAGTTTTATAGAAAATGACAGAGTTTAAAGTGAGCGAAGATATGGTTTTTAAAATGGCCCAGTACATTATAGAGCAGAAAGAGAGCCTTACTCCAGAAGTTCTTTCTGAATGGTATAACATAATCTTAGAGGATTATATTAAAACAGCACCTGAAGAATTAAAGGATAAGCTTGAGATTCAGCAGGATCCTATACTCCCCATGAAGTTCAACATCAAGGTTAGCAAAAGGGCAATTGACTATTTTATTGCAGCCATAGAGAAAAACCTTAACAAGATGCCTAAACCCACTCAGATATATTTTATGAAAGTTGAAGAGCTTGTTTTAAAAAAGTATGAAGAAGAAGTTAATGGAAAAAGTTAATAAGCGGTAGATTAAAATTGACCTGATTAGGTGAATAGTTTGAGTTATAACAATTACGTATCGATATATCCCAAGAATGTGTCACTAAAAGGCAAAACTTTGATAAGCGGTTTCCATGGAATAGGCGCAACTGGTTACTGGAGCGTAAAATACCTAGTTCAGAAGTTGCCTGTTAAAAGATGCTGCATAGTTGATTATGAGGATTCAGCCCCGGTTTCTACCCTTATTAACGGAATGATAAGCACCCCTTACGAAATTTTTACTTATAATGATCTTGCAATATTTAAAGTAGACGTTCCTGTGCAGAAAGACAAAGAACTGAAATTTTATAGAAGCTTTGCGGATCAAATAATAAGGAAAGGAGTTAAAGAAGTATTTTTAGTGGGAGGACTTGACTCAACTTTAAAGACAGACGATAGTAAATATAGGATCGCGGCAACAAGCGCCTATAAACTTCGGGGTTTGCTTTCTGAAGCGAAACCGCTTGAAGATGAGCACATAATAGTTGGACCAGTGGCTATACTCCTGAATTACTTTGAAATAAAGAACTTCCCTGCTGTGGCTCTTCTTGCATATGCATCCCCAGACAGGGTCGACCCAAGAGCTGCCAGTGTGGCTGTTGAAACGCTATCAAAATACTATGGCTTCGAGATTGACGTTACGCCGCTCATAAAAGGAGCAGAAACGATTGAAGCTGAGCTTGCAAAAGAAACGTCACAACAGGAGTTTAAACCGCCCACAAATATATATACTTAAAAGCCATAAGCATAAACGTTAAAATGCTCGCAGGAAAGCTTTTTAAAATAAATACAGACCAGAGTTTGGCTTTTATAGCTGAGAAGTTATCAAGCTTTAAAATAACTAGAGAAGATGAAGAAACGCATACACAGTTAAACTTTGAATTTTCAGTGAACGGTTATGATGATAATTATCTCGACGGTATAATTTATTATGATAAGATTATAAAAGTAGGTACAAAGGAAGGGTTCAAGCCCGAAGTTTCAACCATGAAGGTTCAGTTTTTTATAAGAAAGATACAAGGTTACAACTTTTTATTCATACTCGCAAAAAAGCCTTTGGCCAATTACTTGGCAAATGAATTCAGTAAAGCGGTATTCATAAGGCCAGGTTTTGTCGTAGAAGCTAGGATAGATCCAAACATATTTCTAGATTATTACAACAAAAGCTTAGAAGAAACTCGCGTAGCATATTTTGATCAGATTGATATACCCAACGTAAACGTTCTTGCGTTGTACGGGGACGCGCTTTCCCAAACGGATCTTTTCAAGATGTACCAAGAACACGGGTTACTGTGGTACATCGTTGTAAGAGCTAAAAGCATTTCCCAAATAATCGGTCTGACAAGGAACTGCGTTATAACAATGTTTTCAAAAGGTACTGTTGAAGATATAGTTAAGTACGCTTTTGATGAAGTAGCACCGCTTGTAATAGAAAGCTTACAGAAGAACAAACAAGAAAAAGAGAATACGGAATAGTTGCTCGATAACTTATGATTTATCAAGATCTAGACAATTTAAACATCAAGGTAGTTTTATAAAACCTTCCGTCAAGAATAACGTATGCAAATAGGAATAGCGGCTCATAGCGGCGAAATTCCAGAAAATTTAGCTGTAGAAACAAAGGAGCTTGTCAGATTACTCAATGAACGATGTAAAGATGTAGTATTGATACTCGGGGGTTATTGGGGTCTAATGAAAACTGTTGTAGATCAAGCTTCGAAATTTTCCATGAAAACAGTGCTTTTGCTTCCGATTGAAAACGAAAACATTTCAGCGCCTGAAGGAGTCATCATTATAAAAACAGGTGAAGAATACAGGGCAAGGTCAGTTCCATTAGTAAGATCTTCCGATTTTTTGATAGCACTTGGGGGGAGTGCAGGCACTATGATCGAAGCTATGATGGGATATGCTATGGGAAAGGAAGTTTTCATCTTAAAAGGTTTTGGCATGCCTTCAGATAAACTTGAAAAGTTAGGCGAATATCCGGATAACAGAAAAAATGGAAAGTTAAGGTTTTATGAAAATGCGAGTAAATTAGTTGAAGACCTTTGTAGCTCTCAAATAAAAAATAAAATAAGCGAAGTAGGCTAAAAGTTAAGGAAGCTTGCCTTTTAATGTTGCTAAAATTCCAGCCCCAAATATAACTGAATCTTCCCTAAGCCTAGCTGTTTTTAGCTTTGGCATCCGGTTCATTACATAGTTTTTAGTTAGTTCGTGGAGCCTTTTCATAAAAATGTCTTCGTTGTTAAGATATACGCTACCGCTCAATATTATAACTTCAGGATCGTAAGCGTCTATTATGCTGGCAAGTCCTGCTGCATTTATCTTCATACATTTTTCTATAAAATCAACGGCTTCTTTCTGTCCTTCATAGTACATTTTGAAAATTTCTTCTGGTGAAGGAACTTTTTTGCCCGTTACTTTATAAAAAAATTTAGGCATCGATTTTCCTCCACAATAAGCCTCCCAGTGACCTTTTTTTCCGCACCCACAAGTTGTATCGTCTTCATAATTTAATACAAGATGCCCGATTTCATGTGCATTCCCATCTTTACCTATAAGTATGTGACCGTCTACCATAACTCCAGCCCCTATGCCGCTGCTGAACGTTAAATAAACGGTATTTTTTGTTTTTACAGCTCCGCCAAAGTGGGTTTCAGCCAAAAGACCCGCTATGCAGTCATTTGTTATAAATACGTCGCCATACCCTTTTAATGATTCTACATAGTTGATCGTTAAATTGTTATAGTTGATCAGCTTTACAGATCCCTTCCTAATGTCTATCGGTCCGGCGCTGGCTATGCCTATAGTACTACACGTTTTTGAAAACTTTTTTAGGTATTCTTCTATATAATATAGGGGATTTACGGAACTCTGAAGTTTATATGAAATTCTGTTTTTCATCTCTTTACCTGTAAAAGTAGCTAACCTTATGTTTGATGCGCCAACGTCAACAGCTATTACGCATTTCAACTTACAGCATCTACAAATTCTGCTATAGCTGAAGATATATCAAGCGTCATGACGTTATCCCAGTATATAGCGTTGGTCGTTATCACTTCGGACATGTTTTTTATTGGCTCTGGGGACACAGCAAAAAATGTGGAAAAAACATATGTCTTTATCCCCTTTTCCTTGTACGTCTCAAGAACAGGCACAAATTTTTCGGGATCTTCCACATAGTTATCAATGATCATTACGTTATCGTCGCTTTTACCGGCTGCGCTTTCTATTATTTTAGCCTGAGTTGTAAGCTCCTGGTTAAATGTAATAACTTTAGCTTTTAACCCGTTTTCTTTCATGTATTTTATAAGCGTTGGAATAGCTGAAAGGTTAACCGAGGGTCTCGGGGTAAGCCCTATCTTGCTTACAGGTGTAAGGTCAAAAAATATCATTCTGCCAACAAAATCGAATACAGAAACTTCCTGCATGAATTGTGATATATCTCCACCTTTTTGGTACGGGGCGGGAAGTAACAAAAGAACCTCTATATATCCTGTATCATTAAGCTCTTTCAATAATTTTTCGAGCTTGCTTCTTTCCTGAGAATAGTTTGTTCTATAGCTCCATAATACCATGTAACGATCGTAAACAACACTCGTTCCAGCCAGATAAGCTGGGGCCTCGCTTATTTTTGAAAGCGATGTAGCTAGCTTCTTAAGTCTTTGATCGTATATTATAGCATAATCTTTCATTTTTGTTCGGCTTGAGTATTTTGCGTGCTGTTTTCTTGAGTCTCTTCAATAGGTTTAGGAGCTGGGGTGGTAAGAAGCGTGTACCCAATCCAAGCAAGGATCCCGAGAAGCACTGCAACAACTAAGAATACAGTTATCTGCAAAACTATTAATGGATACATAAAAATTAAATACCCATATACGAATATAACTAGTATACTTAAAATCATTATTACTCCACCCAAAACTTGATCACTATTCATACCAAAATAATGTACACAACATATTAAAAAGCATTTTGATCTATAGGCGTTACTTCTGCGTTAAGCATAAACGTTTTAAATTAATCCGACTCTTCCTCTATTATATTTCTTAAATTTTTTAATGTCCCAAGATTATAGCCATCGAGCGTTATAACTTTTAAATCCTGAAGCTTAAAATCTGTAAATGGAACTTTGGCCTCTACATCCTCTTGATAATATCCAGACAATAAATCGTTAAAAGGAGGCATAAGAACAAGTGTTTGTTTTCCTTTTTTTCCAACAAGCCAAACAGGATATTTGCTGTTCTCGAATTTAATGTAAAAATGAAGGTGCGCAAGAACTAAAGCATCGCTTTTCAAGCACGAGTCAGAAGGTCTAGCATGTCCGTGTGCTAGACAGACCTTTGTCCTGCCATTTCTTAGTACTATGCCCTCTGATTCGGCAAACGCGGCTAAGTTATGAAGAATCTTATCTATGTATGCATCGTGGTTGCCTTGTATTATGGTTACTTTGAAAAGTTTAGAAACTTCTTGAAACACAGATATAAGCTCATTTATTTCTTCCGCTGTTGGCATCATTATGCTGTCTTTTACATCCCCTACAACTATAAGTTCCTCAGCGCCTGTAAGGTGCTTCAATTCCTCTATTCTTTTTATATACCTCTCTTTTTGAATCGGCACGTATATGCCGCGTTCCCGTTCAGATATTTCATAACCTATATGAAGGTCTGCTATCGCAAGATATTTGTTAAAGATCAATAGAGCTGGGTATCCTTCAACGAACTTTAAGTAGTTTGGCAAGACGTAATCTCGCATTGCATATTTTTTGTTCGGTCAATTAATAAAAATAGATGGCAAAATTATCGCAAATTTTTTAATTACAATTATTCTATAAAAAACAGAAAAAATTTTAGTAATAATTTTATCATTAAAATAGGGGGCATAAGATAGTATTGAAAGACAGAAAACAGTTAGGCAAATGGCAGATGGAGAGTAAAAGAAAAGTTGCTTATTCTTTGTATAAGCTCTTTTCTGAGTTAGACGGAGAAGGAACCATTGTAGTGGTAGAAGGTAAAAGAGATTTTATTGCGATAAAAAGTCTTGGATATAAGGGTAAAATATTTCAGCTATGCGGGAGTGGAAAGGGCACAGGAAACCTCGCATCCGAGCTATCTTATTATAAAAAAATCGTGATAATGCTGGACTATGATAAAAAAGGAGAAAGCCTAGCTAAGTCTGTTACAGAAAAGCTATCATACGGTGGCGTTACGATAGATCTCAGTACGAGAAAAAAAGTTAGAGAGATAGCTAAAGGAATAAACCATATAGAAGATCTCAGAAAATTTTCACAGTATTTGATTCAAGAATCCTAAGTTTAAAGCCAGTGCTAAGTAATCAATTCCAGATAATCGTTCGTTACAGAAAGCAAAGTGTTGTTCACAGTGCATGGATCGGTTTCGCCCTCAATGTATATTTTATCGCCATAGGGATAAAGATAGTTTAATTTCATATAGTTTTCCCATACAATTTTGAGCAGGTTCAAATTCTCGTATGCGTCGGGCTCAGGATTCCTTTTTATAGAAGTTTCAGGTTTGATGTCTATTATTAACGTTAGATCCTGCTTCGGCACATTTTTTTCAAAATTTAGTATTTCTTCTGCGTTTATGCCTTTAGCCGCGTGATAAACTACGTTGCTTTCGCTCCAGCGCTTAGCAAGGACCACGTTTTTTTCTCTGGCAAGCCATTCAGTTATTTTTTGCTTGTGCTGCGCTCTGTCTAAGCTCCAAAGTATCCAGGCTAGCTTGATTGTTTTTTTGTTTTCTGTAAGATAACGCTTAATCAAGCTTCCGAGTCTTGTGTCATAAGACGGTTGCAATATTGTAAGCACATTAAATCCTTTTTCGATTAAAAACTGATTTAGCGGTTTAACGCATCCTTTCCCTGAAATAGCTTGGGTTTCTTTGCCAGATTTATCAATTCCAGATACGACTATAAACTTCCCTTTTTTGATGTAGCTTGTATTGCTAGTAAGATTTTTGTAAGCTCTCACTATATCTTCAGCAAGTAAATTATCGTTTACAAAACGTAAAACGTCATCTGGAACTATAATATCATTTTTTTTAAAGCTTTCATATATAAACGAAAGCAAACCTTCTATGTCTGTTTCACTGTTCATAAATGTAAACCTCTCCGTTCGCTGGGTCTACAGTAATGACCTTATCATCGAACTTTTTTATCAGATCAAAATCGTGCTGGCTTATCGTCAATAGGGGTATGTCGCTTATAGCGCAACCAGAAGCTAGAAGCGCATCTACTGAAGAAGTTATTATAGCTAAAGGGGCCTTCTTGTTTTTCTTTAAACTGTAAATTATGTATGGGGCAACGGTGCTTCCAATCATGTATGGAAAAGACAGAACTTTTTCCGTTATTTCTATTTCTTTATCATCGATTTTTAAAATTCCCCTCTTTGGATCGACCATGCCTAAAAACGATATCGGTTTTTCAACAATCTTTAGTATTGAACTTATAAGTGCTGAACCCTCAACTATAATTTCTGCTTTAATTTTCATTTTTAGGTTCGCCAGGTATCACTGCTTCTCTAAACCTTTCTTTGTTTGCTCTTAAAGGTATCGTGGCATCTATTCCTAGCTTATCTGTTAACAGCATTTCTTGATCGCTCGATGGATCAAGGCTAGAACCTTTTGCGTTTTTGATCACCAGCAGGCCCCTGGATGCTTGAAACCTTGTAGCAAGGGCACGTTCAACGTCAACCGGATCAGAAGGATCTATATCATCGTCAACAACTATGGCTAGCTTGAGAGAAGGATGGGCAGCAAAAGCCGCTATTATAGCGTTAACAGGTTCTCCTTCTAGCTTCTTTTTTATCTGTATAACTGCATGGAGCCATTTGCTTCCGCCTTCCGTCAGAACTACCTTTTTTACCGATGGAACTGTGCTCTTCACATCCTTATTCAGTTTAGCTTCGACAGGGAAACCCATAAGCCATTTGTGTTCTGTCCCGCCAGGCAAGACGTCCCAGTAAATCGGATCTTTCTTGCTGTAGACTTCTTCAAACTTGATAACCGGTTGTTGCCGGGTGTGGTCATAATTTCCCAGCATTTCAACCATGCAGTCAGAATCTTTTTCTTCTCGGCTTATGTAACCCTCTATAACAAATTCAGATTCAGGAATAGGTAATTTGTGCAAAGGGCTCTCATAAAAATCTAATCCTTCAGCAAGAGAATTAGCTATTTCCATTTCAAACGTGCCTAAAGGAGCTTGGTAAGCCGCAGCCATTTCGATTGCTGGATGAACTCCTATAACTACAGTTACCGGGGCATCTTTGCCTGAATCTTTCCACATGTTCCAGATAGCGTGCAGATGTCTTCCTTCAACCATCCTTATGACGCCTTTGCCGTTGCCCAAGATCCTAATCCTGTGCACGCTTGCGTTAATAATCTTATTATCAGGGCTTTTAGCAATAACTATGCTTGATGTAACGTAATAACCAAGGTCTTTCTCAAAATGCCAGATCGCCGGGATATCGTTGTCTGAAATCTTTTGATAATCGCTTACCTTAAAGTTCTTTAATATAATTTTTTTGGGGGACGTAACGGATCTTATGAATTTGTCATGAATGTTAGCTGGTTCTGTATCAAAAGCTATAGAAACGGTTTCCTCGGATATTATTAGGTTCGATACTACGTAGCCTTTTTTATCCTTTGGCTTTATCCTGATGGGCGAATTTATGTTTTTCTCGTAGATTGCGGCTTCAAACTTCCTGTCAACTTCCCCAACGTCCTTAAGCATTTTTTTGCTTTCAAGATTACTGATATAGCTTCGCAAATTATTTTTTCCCATCATTTTACTAATTTTTTATCCCATTATAAAAACAAAGCGTTAATTAAAAAGTTGGTTGTAGCCTTGCATTTTCAAGGCGTAGAGAATGTCATAAAAAATTGTAATCATGGAGTTTTGCTCGAAAAAGTTATATTTATATAAAATGAAAGGAAAAAGCGAGATAAATGCCAAACATTGAAAATTTAACCAAAAGAAAGATTACAGGAGGTAAACGGAAAGCTTACAGAGGGAAAAGGAGGAGAGAAAGGAAAGCTCAGCCCCGTGTTGTTGAGGTTGGCGAGCTTGTAACAAAAAGCAGAAGAGTTAGAGGTGGAAATACAATAACATATGTGGCGAGAACAGATAAAGTAAACGTTGCAACCTCCGAAGGGACAAAAAGCGTTAAAATATTATCAGTCGTTTCTAACCCAGCCAATAGAGATTATGAAAGAAGGGGCGTTATAACAAAAGGTGCTATTGTGGCGACAGAGCTCGGAAAAGTTAGGATAACATCAAAACCATCAAAGAACGGCGCCCTTTCAGGCGTGTTGCTCAAATAAACGACAAAGTTAAAAACAAAAAACAACAATCAAAATAAAGGGCCCGTAGCTCAGGATGGCAGAGCGCCCGGCTCATAACCGGGCGGTCGTGGGTTCAAGTCCCACCGGGCCCATTTTAAAATCATTTTTGATCTAAAAATAAGATTTTGCGATTTTACGCAAAAATGTTTATGAGTAAATATAAAACAACAGATAAGAAATACGCTAAAAACGCATAACCCAGCAGAGGAACGCCATACTGATAAAACTCAGTTTTTGAATCATCTTGTTTTTCGTTGTTCTCTGATTTTTGTTTCTCTGGCAACCAGAACTTTTCTTCTTCGCTTTTAATTTTGTCTTTTTTTATTTTAAGCCCCTTCTTTCTTAGATAAATTCTCGTAAGGTCAAAAATGGTTATAATCGATAAAAACGCTGGCAGAAAGTCCAAAACGTACATAGCGGAAAATATAGCTGGCAGACCAAGTAGGTCACCACTTGCAATATAGTCATATCTGAACATAATATAGGACGCTATCCCTATTATTATACCCATAAAAGCCCCAAACAAGGCAACCCTTAATCCAAATATAAAATAGGTAACTATATAAGAAAGATAAGGGAGGAAGATAAATACATCGTCAACCTCTCTATGTAGGAAATCTTCTATTGCGCCGGGCAAGTAAAATAATGCAGTAACGGCAATCAAAGCTATTTTTAAGGCTTCCTGCATCAAACTTAAACTTTAACTTAAGTAATAAAAAACATTGCGGAATTTAATAAATGTTTAAAAGGAAAAAAATTACAGAAACAAAAGTTGTCGATATACCTTTACAATGTATACAGAAACCCAAACGTTGGATTGTTCCTAAAGGTCTCCGAGCGAGCATTATTGATTCCTCAGGGTTATCCTGAAAGAAAAGGAAAATTAATGGCCGAGATGCTCAGGGTTAACTTTTACTACGCTAGTGCTGGAGGTGGGAGGCTTCTAGGGCCTTTGATGGTTATGAATTCTTCTGGGGCACTTGTAACCAAGTTTGCAACTGATGATGAAGTGGCAGGGATAGAAAGATCGATAAGCGGAAAAGTGGAAAGGCTTGACTCAATTTACACATCAGTTGGAAACCTTTTTTTGGTTAACGACTATGGCGGCATAGCATCGCCTATTCTTTCTGATAAAGAAGTTGAGCAGGCAGCCAGAGTATTAAAAGTAAAGCTCATCAGGATGCCGATAGCGGGATACTTTCAGGTTGGCGCCGTGGGCATGGCTACAAATAATGGGGCACTATTACATCCTATGTCAAATGGGGAAGAGCTTAAAAAAGCCAAAGAAATACTTGGCGTTGATGTAGACGTAGGCTCTATAAACGGTGGAGTGCCTTTTGTAGCATCAGGAATAGTTGGAAATACAAACGGGCTAATTGTGGGGCGCAGCACTACAGGACCAGAACTCATGATAATAAGCAGGGTTTTTAAATTTGACGGGAACCCTGTAAAGCACATAAAGATGCTAGAAGATTAAATAAAAAGCTATGTGAACTAAAACAATATTCATCAATTTGAAAATCAATTGTATATTTAAAACGCTAAATTTAGACATTTATCTGCATTTAGTTCTTTTTGTTAAAAAGTTTAAATAAACAAACAACCATTATAAGCTTACATGACTTATAAAAATATTGGGAAAGAGGTCCCGCAAGCGGATTCTTGGTTGAAAGTAACCGGGACCTTGAAATACGCTTTTGACATAAGCTTTCCTGGAACTCTTTATGCAAAGCTTGTTACAAGCAAGCTTCCACATGCAAAAATAAAGAGCATCGATGTATCAGAAGCAATTAAAGTGAAGGGTGTTATAAACGTTGCAACCGGAAAGGATTTTCCATACAGGCTAGGACTGTATCTTTCTGATAGAGATGTGCTAGCTGTAGACAAAGTAAGGTGGATAGGGCATCCCGTCGCGGCAGTTATCGCTGATTCTCTAGAAGCCGCTGAAGAAGCCGCAGAAAAGGTTAAAGTAGAATATGAACCGCTGGAGCCCGTGCTTACAGTTGAAAGGGCTCTTGAAAAGGATGCCCCTCTGATACACGAAAAGCTTGGAGAGTACAGAGTTTTTCCAGGTTTTCATCCAGTTCCAGGAACAAACATCGCAAACGTGTTCGAACTTAAGCACGGCGATGTCGAAAATGCGCTAAAAGAGGAAGACATAGTGATAATTGAAGAAACATACAGGTTGCCACAGATAAGCCATGTTACAATGGAAACTCAAAACGTGCTTGCTTGGTGGAGGTTTGATGACTATGTCGAGGTTTGGACTAGCATACAATCACCTTTTGCTACAAGGTATTTGATGGCAGACGCTTTAAAGTTGCCCGTAAACAGAATAATAATTCATGCACCTCCCGCAGGGGGAGGTTTTGGATTAAAGGCGGGGCTAGGTTGGGAGCCGCTTGTGGCTCTTCTATCAAAGTTTGCAGGTAGAAAGCCTGTTAAGCTGGTTTTAAGCAGGGCGGAACAAATGACTTCTGCTCCAGTAAGGGACGGCTTTATAGCAAAAGTAAAGGCTGGGTTTAAAAGGGACGGAAAGTTTGTGGCATACCAGGCAGATTTTTACCTGGATGCTGGAGCTTACGCAGACTATACTATAAATGTAGCCAGGACAGCAGGTTATTCTGCTGACGGGGCGTACGATGTGCCAAACGTTCACGTAAGGTCTTACGCTGTTTATACGAATAAAATTCCGACAACAGCTATGAGGGGTTTTGGGCACCCAGAGAACCACTGGGCACTTGAGCTCACGTTAGATAGAGCCGCAAGCGTCCTCGGAATCGACCCTGTTGAAATAAGGCGTAAGAACCTGTTAAAACCTGGAGAGTCTATAAGGGCAACTGGAGAAAGGGTTAGAGAAGATGAAGGCGACCCTCAAAAAGTTCTTAGCATTCTGGCCCAAGCAATAGACCTCGATCATACAGAAATGCCACCAGAGCCTTGGAAATTAAGAGCAAAAGGTATAGCGCTCTTAGTTAAAGCGCCTTCTCAGCCACCTAACGCTGGTGCCTCAGCGATAGTGAAGTTGAACGAAGACGGAACAATAGACGTTTTAACAGGTAACGGTAGCATGGGTCAGGGAACCCCGACATCCCTGGCGATCATTGCCGCAGAGTCATTTGGGGTTCCTCTAGAAAAAATCAAGATAAACCAGCTAGAAATGGTTAGCACGGATACAAACCCGTATACATGGCAGACAGTTGGAAGCAGAGGACTGTTCTCTGATGGCATAGCTCTACTTAGGGCTATCGAGGACGCAAAGAATCAGATAAAGGATACTGCTTCACGGGTCTTTAAGGTGCCGGTTGACGATGTAGAAGTATCAGACGGTTACGCTTACTCAAAAACACATCCATGGATCAGAAAAGAAATCAAGGAGTTTGCAATGGGATACACATATCCGGATGGGACGACCGTTGGTTCGCCCATCATAGGCAGAGGAAGCTATACACCAATTTTGAACACTTTCTTGGACGCATATGGACAGGGATCTAACACCGTTTTTCATACATATGGGGGTACAGGAGTGGAGCTTGAGATAGACCTGCTTACAGGAGAAGTTAAAGTGCTAAGAGCTATACAGGTATATGACGTTGGGAAAGCGATAGATCCTCTGCTTGTAAAAGGACAGATGGACGGCGGCTTTATAATGGGGCTCGGCTCAGCGCTGTTTGAACAGTTAAAGTTTGGAGAAGACGGTAAGGTCTTGAATCCAAACCTCATAAATTATTATGTTCCTCACTTTGAAGACATGACTGCAAACATGGAAAGCTACATTATAGAGACGCCACAAAAGGATGGGCCACTTGGCGCGAGGGGCGTGGGGGAACACGTTATGGTTGCTGTCGCGCCAGCTATTGCAAACGCTATATTCAGGGCTACAGGAGTTAAGATAAACGAACTGCCGATAACAGCTGAAAAGCTATGGAAGGCGATAAAAGAACAGAAACCAGAACTTATAGATAAAGCTTTGAAATCATTTTTTGAAGAAGGCATAAAAGAGGTAGAACAGATATGAGCTTTACAACGCCTTATTTTACTTTACCCAAGTTCGTTTATCTGGAGCCAAAAGACATCGAAGAAGCCCTGAACATGCTTAAACAACACAGAGGGAGGGCAAAGGTCAAGGCAGGAGGTATAATGCTTGTGAACTTGATGAAAGAAAGACAGATTTTTCCTGAATATGTGATTGACCTGAAGAACATAGAGGAATTGAAAAAGATTAACGTTACAGACAAAGGCATTGAAATAGGAAGCATGGTAAATGCTATAGAACTGCAAAATTCGAAACTTTTAAAAGAAAAGTGTCCTGCGTTGGCAAAGGCCGCTTCTTTTATGGGAGATAGGACACTGCAGCATACAGTAACTATAGGCGGAAACATAAGCGTTGGGATGCCAAGCACAGATGGTTTACCAGCACTTATGTCGATGGATTCAGTACTAGAAGTTAGGAGCTCTGAAGGCATACGTTTCTTGCCTTCATCAAATCTGGTTCTTGGCATAGGAAGGACATCGCTAAAAGAAGATGAGATCATTACAAAGATAATTGTACCTTACAGCGAAAACGTGAGGGGAACTTATCTAAAATTCATGAACGCCAGCGAAGTTGCCATTGTCACTGTGGCTGTAACAGTGCGTCAAGAAAAGAAAAAGTTGGCTTTGTCAGTTGGGGCTATAGCTCCTACGCCTTATTACTTTGATAATTCTTCTTTAAAGTGGAACTGGGAAGGATCAGTTGCAGAAAACATAAAGAGAGCTTCTGATGTAGTTTATACAACAGTGCAACCTATGTCAGACGCTGTAGCAAGCTCAGAATACAGAAAAGAAATGTCAAAGATACTTACTGCTCGTGCTTTAAAAGAAGTTTTTGGAGGTGCGTAAAATGAGGACCATATCGCTCAAGGTTAACGGTATAGCTAAAGAGATAGCTGTAGAAGATAATGAGCTGCTTCTTAATGTATTAAGAGAAAAGCTTGGCGTAACAAGCGTTAAAGCTGCCTGCTGGAGGGGCGAGTGCGGGCTATGCACAGTTCTGCTTGACGGAATCCCTGTAAAAAGCTGCATGACGCTTGCTGTAGAAGCTGATGGAAAAGAAGTAATAACTGCAGAAGGTTTGTATTCTGATGAAAGGGCAAAGAAGCTTATGGAATCTTTCGTAAAACACGGAGCTATGCAATGCGGATTCTGCACTCCGGCCTTCGTTGTTACATCACATTACGTTCTGAGCAAGAATCCTGACATAGACGGCGAGGAACTGAAAAAAGAGCTTAACGGCGTTATATGCAGGTGCGGCACTTATTATCAGATATACGAAGCAGTAAAGGATGCAGAAAAATACTATAAAAAAGAAAAGGTTTAATAATTTTTAAAAAGGTACCCCTTCTTCTTTTAACGCTTTCTTTAATTGGTTTATGTCCGCGTCTATCTCCGGAGGCTCTTTATAAAGGGACTGTGCAAACGCTAGATCCTTAAACCCTGAACCAGTAACCAGAACTACTACGCGATCGCTACGGTCAATGACCTTGTTGTCAATTAGCTTTCTTAAAGCGCCCAGAGCAGCGGCGCCGCTGGGTTCGGCAAATATTCCTTCGTATTTAGCAAGGTCTTTAACAGCTTGAGCAATTTCTTCATCGTTAGCCGTCTCACCAGTCCCCCCTGTCTTTTTAACACCTTCTAATGACGCGTCGCCATCCCACGGATACGGGTCTGACAAGCCTGAAGCAATTGTATGAGGGTGCTTTTCTGCCTCTATTTTTTCAAAAGGTATGTTGTTTTTGATTGCCCTAACAAGAGGGCTGTTTCCCTCAGGCTGAACGGGAACTAGTCTAGGATAGTAATTAGCAAACCCGATCTCTTTTAAGTCCCTTACCCCTTTCCAAATCCCCGCTAAAAGACAGCTGCTGCCTGTAGGCACAAGCATCCAGTCATAAGGCTTCCAATCAAACTGTTCTGCAACTTCGAAGGCTATACCTTTAGGTCCTTCAACCTGGTATGGGTTAAAAGGACCAAAAGAAGGTGAAGGATACCAGCCCATTTCTTCAACAGCAGCAAGCATCATCTTTACTGTTGGATCTTCTCCTTTTTCTATGCCCCTTACCTTGATCACTGATGCGCCGTAAAGTTTCAGCTGGGCCACTTTGGAAACGCTGGCTGTCGAAAGAACAAAAGCAACTGTCTTTATTCCCGCCTTTGCAGAATAAGCGGCTAGAGCGGCAGCTGCATTTCCGCTGCTGGCAGTTGTATCGACCTTTACCCCCAATTCAACAGCCTTTGCAACGCTGACAGACATAGACCTATCCTTGAACGATCCTGTCGGGTTTCTGGTTTCATCCTTTATATAGAGTTCCTTTATACCATATGCTTCTGCAAGCCTTGTGGCCTTTATCAGAGGTGTGCCGCCTTCTCCGAGTTTAATCGCGAACTTTTCATCAACTGGCATCAGTTCTTTCCATCGCCACGTATCGTGGGGCCTTTTTGCAAGCGATTCCTTTGTTAGCTTTTCCTTTATCTTTTCATAGTCATAAAATATGTCCAGTCTGCCAAGATCTTTTTTATCACACATCACATGACCTTCTTTTGGGTCGTAAACTTTTCCACATCTTGAACAAACCATTTTTGTTACGAAGCTCATCTTTTCTCATCTAAGGTCATATCTTTGCCTTTTAAAGGCTTTTTGGAGTCATAAAGGAGAATATTATTCCAAAACGCTTATTATTTTAGATAGACGTTATCTTTACCATGGGTTTTAAGCTTTCGGGTTTTGAAGGAGGGAAAACTGAAAAGCACGAAATAGTAATTATAGGGAGCGGTCCTGCAGGTCTTACGGCAGCGATATATGCTGTAAGGGGAGGAGCAGACATGATACTGATAGCCGGATATTCTTCAGGAGGCCAGCTAATGCTTACAAGCGAAGTTGAAAACTTTCCCGGTTTTCCAGAGCCAATCCTCGGTCCAGAATTAATGAAAAGAATGAGGCAGCAGGCAGAAAGACTAGGAACTCAGATAATAGACAAGGACGCTACGGAAATTAACCTGATGGAGAGGCCCTTTAAGGTAAAGGTTGAAGACGATACGTATTTAGCGGATGCAGTTATATTAGCTATGGGTGCTTCGGCAAAAGAACTCGGATTACCTTCAGAAAAAAAGTTCAAGGGTAAAGGGGTATCATACTGTGCTGTATGTGATGGTATGTTTTTTAAGAACATGGATGTGGCTGTTGTTGGAGGAGGGGATACAGCAGTTGAAGATGCTATTTACTTAGCGAAGATCTGCAAGAGCGTCACCCTTATACACAGAAGGGATAAGCTCAGAGCTCAGGCTATAATGCAGAAAAGGGCTTTCTCATTGCCTAACATAAAGTTTGTATGGAACAGCGAAGTGGTGGAGATCGTAGGTGATACCAGAGTTGAAGGGGTAAAAGTAAAAAACAAAATTACAAACGAAGTTACCCTTATTCCAGTAAAAGGCGTTTTTGTTGATATAGGGCATATACCGAACACGATGCTTGTCGAGGGACAGGTCGAGCTTACGGAGAACAAGTACATAAAACTTTACGGAGAAACAGGAACAAGCGTTAAAGGAGTTTTTGCGGCTGGAGACATAGCAGATCCAGTATACAGGCAAGCGATCACCGCTGCTGGCATGGGAGCCAAGGCAGCGTTGGACGCTTTAAGATATCTTCAGGAAATAAAGGAAAAAGAATGACTGCTGAAAACGAAAAGCTGACCAGAATCATAGATCGAGTTTTAGAATCGAGGAAAGATCTAACAAAAGATAAGTTAATGGAGCTAATAAAAGAAAAAAAGCAACAGATAGGCGCTGGTTACCTTACAGATCTTGGCGCTCTTTACTTAATTTTAAACGAACTCGGTATAAAGCTGGAGGAATACTCTAAATTATCTGAAATAAGCACTGAGAGAAAAGGAGTAAACTTAACGGCATACCTTTTATCCTATAAAAAATACGAAAAAAGGACGGTTTTTTACCTTTACGATGAATCCCCCATGAGAGGAATATACTGGGGAGAAGAAGATGTTTTCAAGAACATTCCAATAGGCTCAAAAATAATATTGAAAAACGCGCAGGTTAAAAAAGGCAACAACGATAAGCTAGAGGTCCATCTGAATTCGCAGTCAAGCGTGAGCACGACAAACGAAGTCTTAAAGCTGGAGGAACTCCTTTTAAAAAGCCCAAATGCTAAGAACTTTATAATAAAGGGAATAGTTGAAGGCCCTGTAAAAAAGGTTTCATATAAGAAAAAAGACGGATCCGAGGGTAGTGGGGTCAGCTTTTTTATAAAAAACATCACCAGGTTCAGGGCAGTTTTATGGGACTACGAGTATGAAGTACCAATCGAAGAAGGACTCACGATAACAGCGGCACCCGCGCTCATCAGGAAAAGTGATTATGGACAAGAAGTATCTTTCTTAAAACCATACACAGTAGTAATATCTCCTTCAATCATGGAGGTTTATGGTTCGGGAGAAAACGTTCTGCTTTTGGATGAATTCGGTAACGTTAGGCCATCTAAGCTTAACAGTGAGTGCGCAGGTTCTGAAGCGATAATCTTAAAAAAGGCTAGGTTTCAGTTCCCCATTTTTATAGTTGAAGAATGTCTGAAGCACAACGCAAAACTGAGCTATCAACCTTTGCTTCAAAAAGTAACCTCTGCAGAAAAAGGCTACGTTTCGCTTGATTTTATAGTGCTTTCTGAACTTGTAATGAGGACTTCTGACAAGTATGAGATGATGATAGGAGATGACTCTGGCGAAGGAAAAATATTGGCATCTTCGGAACTTTCATCAAAGCTTAAAGGATTCAAAATAGGAGAAAAAGTAAGGGCATTAGGATTATGGTCGCTTGGCGAAGGTTCTTTTATGGCTAACGAATATACATATTTTACAAAAGCGTAACTTAAAAATTTCAGGGCGCCATTATCCTTTTAATAATCAGTATAGAAACGGTTATAAAAAAGGTCCATGATTATTATATTATGAAAATTTTTAGAGTGAGAACTTTTGTTCCTGGTTTTGATGAAATACTTTACGGAGGAATACCTGAAAGGAATGTTGTTCTTGTTTCTGGAGGGCCTGGCACAGGAAAGTCAATACTAGCAAAGCAGTTCCTTTATAACGGGCTTTTAAAGGGAGAACACGGAGTTTTCGTTGCGCTAGAAGAGCACCCTGTATCAGTCAGAAGAAGCTTTGCTCACTTTTCTTGGGACATATCTAAATATGAAAAGGAAGGCTCTTTTGCCATAGTTGACGCTTTTACGGCTGGCATAGGTTCTTCAGCTCAGAGAGAAAGATATTTGGTAAAGGATCCTGAAAGTGTTCAAGAGCTTGTTGACGTTTTAAGAGCGGCCATAAAGGACACAGGCGCCAAAAGAGTTGCGATAGACTCCGTAAGCACGCTTTATCTTACGAAGCCGGCTCTCGCTAGGGGCACTGTTATGATACTAAAGAGGGTTATTGCAGGTCTTGGTAATACTGCCCTGTTCGTGAGCCAGATATCTGTTGGAGAAAGGGGTTTCGGAGGGCCCGGTGTTGAGCATGCCGTAGACGGTATAGTAAGGATAGACCTCGATGAGGTAGAAGGCAGGCTTTACAGGTCTGTGATAGTTTGGAAGATGAGAGATTCAAAGATTTCAATGGTTAGGCATCCTATGGAAATAAATGACGACGGCATAAAGGTTCTCTGGGATAAATCTCTGAATATCTCACCTGCAGGTGCAAAGATAAGCGATTTACCTGCAGAAGTTAAAGAAGAAATGAAAAAAGCGGTTGAAGAAGCGGAAAAAGGAGTTCATGAAATTCAGGAAGAATATTAAAATTAGAACTCTTATTTTTTAAAAAAAAGATTAATAAATTTAATTTAAATTAAAGTTTAAAAATAAGTTTTGAAAAAAATATAATATGAGCGCAGAATCTGTACCATTAAAACCTGTAGGTAAGGAAGAAATAAGGAAGCTGGAAAGCGCTTTGCTTACAATTTCTTTGTTTTCAAAAGAAACAGTCGACGCAATCGGTAACCCTCATGAAAGGCTTACATGGGTCGATTCACTTTATGTAGCTGCGGCGGCTTTTGCAAGAGACAAGGCCGGCATGACTGCTAGCCAGATAGCTGATGAAATAGGAGTAACAGAGGCTACTGTAAGAAAACATTTAAAAGGCGAGACCAAAGCAGGTCAGATAATAAAACAAAGCTATGAGAAACTAAAGAACGAAGGATTTATCGTAACTATACCTGGATGTGAACAGTCTCAGCAGGTAAAGAGCCTAGAAGATCAGTTAAAGAACTTGCAGGAAAAAGTATCTAAAGCTAAAGATCTTTTAAACCAGGTACTTCAAACTCTAGGTTAATTTTTTATTTTTTTAACGATTTACAAAGAGCCGGGGGTGGGATTTGAACCCACATAAATGCGGTCTGCAGCCGCACCCGTGGCCGTTCCGGCACCCCGGCTCATATTTCTTCTATTCTTTTAGCTTATTAATTTTTAGCAAATACTCTAGGATTGCGCTGAAATCTTCTTCTGCAAAACCAAACTCGGTGGCGCCTGTGTAGGTGCTCCAGAGAGTTGAATGAACAGGGAGGTAAATGCTGTATTTATCCGCGACTTTTGAAATGAGCCCCAGGTCCTTCTTCATGTGCTTCAAATAAAACGTAGGCTCGTAGTTGCTCACAAGCATCTTCTGTCCTTTATTTTCGCTGAATTCGGTCTTGTAGCCGCTCGCATTTATGAGGTATATGAACAACCTTGGATCGACTTTCATCTTCTGCACTAAGGTTAGCCCCTCAGCTATAAGTTCAGCATAACCCGCAACCAGAAGGTTAAACGCAAGCTTTAGTGATAGAGCATCTCCTATGTTTCCGGCATAAATGGTTCTGGTCGCAAAAGTTTTGATCAAATCTGACATTTCTTCATATTTTGACCTATCTCCCCCGATAAGGGCTATCAGTTCCCCCCTCAATGCTTTATCTGGACCTCCAATAAGAGGTACCTCGAGCCTGTAAGCATTCTTCCTTTTCAGCTTTTCGTTTATGTACTTTGACATTATAGGCGAAATTGTGCTGAAGTCTATTATCATCTTGTTAGGCCTTATATAATCTGAAATGCCGTGGTTACCGAGTATTACATCTTCATCAGCTTCATCATCCGTGACGCTAACAAGAATCACGTCGCTTTTTTCTACTACATCGCTTATTGATGGAAGTATTTCTACCCTGTCTCTTATAGAATCAACTTTTGATTTTGTCCTGTTGTAACCGTAAACAGTATAGCCTGACTGAATAGCCCTAAGAGCTAAAGCTTGTCCCATTTTACCCAATCCAACAAAACCTAGTTTCAATTTCACATATGTATTAAAAACTTAATTATTTAACCTTTATAAAAAAAGCAATGGACTGTTTGGAAGGGATCCTAAAGCGAAGAAGCATAAGAAAGTTCACCGATGAAAATATTAAAGAAGAAGAGCTTGACGCGCTTCTGGATTCGGCTATCAGCGCACCAAGCCCGCATAACGAGCAGCCTTGGGATTTCTTGATACTGAAAGAAAAACAGATCATTGAAAAGCTTGCTTTAAGGCTCAAGGACGAGTACGTCAAGAGCGGAAAAGCTGATGAAGAAAAAGCTGAAAGGACGTACAGGATCATCTCCTCTGCTAACGTAGTCATCATAGGTTTTCTTAACACTAAAAAGCTCAGGAGCGATACCTTTAACGAAAGGCTTATGGGAATGCAGAGCCTTGCCGCCGCAGCTGAAAACATACTCATTGCTGCAAACTGCCTAGGTCTGGGGGCACACTGGAGAGCAGTGCCTTTGGTAAGGCCTGATATATTTTTGGATATGTTCAGTATCCCAAACTACGTTGAACCGCAGTGGATGATACTCTTAGGTCGACCGGGTGCTTTGCCAAAGCCAAAATCTTTGCAGAAAGAAGGGGTTTTTCATTTTAACAAATGGTCTTAGGATAAAAGCACGAAGCATTTTCATTTTTTAATCAGTAATCATAGTATCTTAACTAAAAAAGAAATTTTCAAATGCTAGTAACACAGCTAAAAGAAACGGCTAAATACACATTTATAACAATCTTATAGAAACATGAGAAAAATCCCAAGAACTATGGCAACCCAGCATCCGGATAACGCAAACGTGCCTGGCTGGGTTAAAGGCAGGGGTTCGATAGAAGGAGACGATGAAGTCTACGAAGCGTATCTAGCTTACTCTTCTTATGGTGTAGAAGAAGTAATGTGGGACGCAGAAGGGAAAGATGTAGACACACACGTCGTAAGAAAACTTTTAACCATGTACCCTGAATATTTTAAGGACAACGTTCTAGGAAAGCACATTTACTTAACGTACAGGTTGCCAAATCCTTTTATAGAAGGCGTTGATAGAAAGGTATTTGCTGAAACTCTTGAAAGCGTGCCTATAAACCACGACGTTGGTGAGAGGTTTTATGGGGAAGCCGTTACGGTTCCTGTTTTCGAAACTATATTGCCTTTTACTACAAACGCTGAACAGCTTATAGCTTTAGCCAAATATTATGAAAAAGCAGTAGTAAACAAAGAAGGAATGCAACTGACTGAAAACCTGAAGGTTAGGGATCTTATAGGCGAAACCAAACCAAAATGGATTGAAGTCATACCTTTGATAGAGGACATGGATTCTCTTCTGAACATAAAGTTGATAATCGAAAAGTACATCGATGCAGTGAAAGTGTCTTACCTGAGGGTTTTCATTGCAAGGTCAGATCCTGCAATGAACTATGGCATGGTTACCTCTGTACTTCTTGCAAAAAATGCTCTGAGCGAGCTAAGGAGGACAGAGGAAGAGCGCCATTTATCAATATATCCCATCATAGGTGTAGGGAGCCTTCCTTTCAGAGGTCATCTAAGTCCTAATAACGTTGAAAACGTTTTTAACGAATACAGAGGTGTATGGACTTATACAGTGCAGTCTGCATTCAGGTATGATTATGGTTTAGAAGAAGCAAGAAGCGCAATCAGGTTTCTCAACATAAGCAAACCGTATGAAAAAGAAGAACTCAGTACGGACGAGCAGAAAATTTTCAGAAAGATTATGGAAACCTACACAAGGTCTTATCAGAACATAATAGAAGGGCTAGCGCCACTTATAAACGGGATCTCTGGTTTTGTACCAAGAAGGAGAGCAAGGAAGCTCCACATAGGGCTTTTTGGATACTCAAGAAACGCTGGCAAAATAACTTTGCCAAGAGCGATAACTTTTGTAAGCGCTCTTTACAGTCTTGGCCTTCCCCCAGAAATCTTTGGAGCTTCTTCTTTAGGAAGGCTTAACGAGGAGGAGTGGAACACGCTTATTTCAAGCTATAGGTACCTTGACCTAGACCTTAAGACGGCCGTGAATTATTTTTCAGAAGAAAACCTCAGGATCCTTAAGGAAAAGATGCTTGTAGATGAAAATATCATTCAGCAGATAAAGAACGATATCAGTTTTATAGAGTCATGTTTTGGCTTCAAAAAAGCTAGCGAAAGATACGATGTGCTCAAGCACAGGTTGCTGTCTACCCTTACGCTAGTTGCTTTCATTGAAAAGAACGATGAAGAAGTAATAAAGAACATAACCGAAATGGCAACCTTGAGAAAGTCTTTAGGTTAAGATCTGAAAAGTATTGCACCAACCCATAGCTTTCCGTGTAGTCCAGTGTTAACCTTAAGTACCTTGTACCCCCTCTGAGTTAAAAGATCTAAGAGCTTTTTGTATTCAGTCGTTATCATAACACCTTCTCCTCCTTCTTCAAGCACCTTATCGAGCCTTCTTACAAAGAGCTCATATATTTTAAGAACCTTTTCTTTTCTCCCGCTTCTAATACCGTATGGGGGATTAGATATTAAAAACTTAAAGCGTCTTTGTAAATCTATTTTTATCGAATCGTCATGAACAAGTTCAATATACTCGTTCAGATTTGCAGAACTCACATTTTTTAGGGCCCCCGTAAAATGCTTGCGAGATATTTCAATACCAACGATTTTTTCCTGAACATCAAACTTTTTGCCGATCTTCTTTAAAGCCTGTTCTTCTTGGAATCTGTCATAAAAGCTCAGTTTTTTATAGCTAAAATTTCCGGATGGCCTAACGAGTGAAGAAAAAGCATAAAGCGCCGCTTCTGTGGGTATCGTTGCTCCGCCAGTAAAGGGGTCTATTAAGCTTGAACCATCCCACTGCGACATAATCACCAAAGATGATGCTAGGGTGGGCTTTAGTGAAGATGGATGATTGTAGGTCCTGTATTCTCTGAAGTTAAGGCCGTTGCCGGTTGTGTTCAAACTTATAAAAAGCTCGTTTCCTATAAGGTCAGCGTCTATTTCAACGTCAGGATTTTCCAGGTCAACTTTGATCTTGCTCCCTTTATCTTTCATGTAGGAGTCTATTACAGCTTGTCCAACAACTCTGGCTACGTCTATAGAAGTAAAGTCATGTAAGCCGCTCCTCTCAGATCTTACAGCGAAAGATTGATCTGGTCTTATAAAGGTATAATCTAAAGATAAGGCTTTTCTATAAATATCTTCAAGCCCATTAACGGTTTCTCTGCTAAGAAGTATAAGGACTTTGTTAACGGTTCTGGCAAAATTGTTCAAAATGTATACACATGTTTCGTTTCCTTCTAGCAAAACCCTTGCCTGCCTGAGCTCAACAGCTTTGCAATTAAGAAGCTCTGCTTCTTTTGCAGAATATTCTTCAAAACCCCTTATCGTCGTAGCCAGAAGTTTCAACGCCTAAATCTGATCTACTTGCTAATAAAAACGGTTTCCTGTAAAATTGTGAACAAACAGAATGATTAAAATATAGTTTGTTATAAAGGGTATGAGTTGGCATATGTCAGGATTATAGGCATAACCGGCATGCCTGGTGCGGGCAAGACGACGCTAGCTTCTTACATCTCTGGCAAGCTCAGGATTCCAACTTTTTCTATGGGAAATGTCATAAGGGAAAAGAGCATAGAAATGGGTTACGGACTTAGCAAAGAAGGCCAAAGAAAGGTAGTAAAGATCTTAAGAGAACAAGGCGGTAAAGACATAGTTGCAAAGCTCACTCTTGAAAAGATAGAAAAAAGCAACTCAAGCCTAATAATAATAGATGGAATAAGGTCTCCTACAGAGGTCGATTTTTTTAGCAAAAACGCTAGAATTATAGTTTTAGCTCTGCACGCTAGCCCTAAGAGAAGGTTCTTTCTACTTAAAAACAGAGGGAGAGAAGACGATCCTAAGGACTTCAATGACTTCAAGGAAAGGGATAAACTCGAGCTAGAGCTGGGTATAGGCTCAGTTATAGCTACAGCAGATTTCATGATAGTTAACGAAGACATAAGCCTTGAAGATCTTTATAAGCAGTTTGAGCTCCTTCAGGAAAAGCTCTTAAAAGCTTTCGAACAAGAATAAACGTTTTTATTGTATTAGGTCAATAATCTGTACATGAGCTTAGAATCTGTTTTAAAAAAAGACGTTATAACTGTTGATAAAAACAACACAATATCAGAAATACAGGATTTATTTGAAAAGCAGAGAGACCTTATCGTTGTTTCAAATGGATCTTTATATGAAGGCATAATAAACGAGAGTTTGGCTTACAAGATCAATTACGATCCAGCTACAACAAAGGTCAAGACGCTCATGAAGGTTGCTCCAAAGCTTTCTGGCAACGAAAACATCGAAGAGGTGAGCAAGCTAATGGTTGAAAGCGGTTTCAAAACTTTACCTTATGTTTTGCAGGATGGGACCCTTGGAGGAGGTGTATTTGCCGATGATGTGATTATGCAGAGCCGTAACGTTTTCAGGAATATTACCGTTAAAGACATAATGACCCCCGATCCAGTTACTTTAGACGCAGATTCAACAATTGGGCAGCTTTTATCAACTATGAGAAATGCAGGTGTTTCCAGGGTTATAATAATGAACGGTAAAAAGATAGTCGGGATTGTCACGCTGCACGACATAATACAGAAAGTTATCAAGCCAAAGTTCAGACAGAAAAGGGACCGCCCGATCGGAGAAATCAAAGAAATAGCTCAGGGTTCTGTAAAGTCAATAATGACTGAAGACGTTAAGACTATAGAGGAAAATTCAAACGCATTTGAAGCATTTGAGCTCATGAAAAAATTCAGGTTCTCATCTGTTGTCGTAACGAACAAAGGTTACCTGAGCGGAATAGTAACTAAAGAAGATCTTCTTAGGCAGATAGCTTCGATGAACGTAAACGAACCGTCAATATTTTTGCAGCTCTCAAGAAAGGGGGTTATAGAAGAGCTAGAATACGACCCAGAAACTATAAGAAGCAGAATGCTTAGCTTAACGAGAAAGTATATGAGGATTCTGCAGAATTCAAGCATTACAATATACGTTAGCGGAGACCAGAAGCAGAAAAGAGGTAAACCCCACGTGATAATAAGGATTCAGGTAAACGGTCCCTATATAAAGACATCGGTAACAGGAGAAGGATGGGGCATAAGAAACTCCCTTGTAGATGCAATCCATAAGCTCGAGAAGGTACTGGAGAAAAGGCGCATGAGCTTGACTAAAGGCGTATCAGAAATAGAGCTACAGGAACTATTAGAATCCGTTTTACCATAAAAATTTATTTTCTTAAGAATACCCAGTTCTGGCCAGGGTTTCTTTTTAGTTCTACCCTTTTTTCATATTTAGACCTTAGAGATATACGCGGTGGAGGGTTATGTCTTTCCCTACCTTGCAATTTTGGTGTTTGTGATCTTACTTTTCCAGCTTTTGTAATACTTCCGTGTGTCGGCATATTAAATGTTCTTATGTGCCGTTTAATTAACTTTTTGGTGTTTTAAAAAAGCCTCTTTTTTATAGGCTGGTATGACTAGATCAGGTTAACTTTGCAAATTCTTAAACCATATTAAAACAGAAGTCAGCGCAAATCGTATATATACACAAAAACAATAATTAAGGTAAAAGAATGAATTGCGAAATATGCGGAAAGCCGATATACGGTAAGCCCATAACCATTGAGGTAGATGGTGCATACTTAAAAGTTTGTGATGAGTGTGCAAAGTATGGAAAAGTTGTTAACCTAAAAAATAGACCTGGAGCAAAAGAGGGTAACGTTAACAGGGTTCTAAGAAAACAAGAAGAGGAAGAATACGAGCTTATTGATGGTTATGGGAGAATAATCAAAGAAATGAGAGAAAAGATGAACTTGACTCAGGAGCAGTTAGGTAGGAAGATAGGCATTAAACCTTCTCTTCTCGCTAAGATTGAACAAGAAAAGATAATGCCAGATTATCAAACTTTGAAAAAAATAGAGTTCAGCTTAAAGGTGAAACTCAGAAAGTGAATGAAACATCAATAGTTGTAACTTACAGAGAGCCTTACTCAGAGCAAGAAGCCCTTGAGCTTGCTTCTTCTGCAGGCTACAGGCCTTTGACAACTTTTAAAGTAAAGAGCATGAAGGAAGGTAAATACGGTCTGCCAACTGGAAAGGCTGAAGAGCTGAAACAAATAGTAGAAGAGTTAAAGCCTGAGCTGGTAATATTAGATGAACAGCTCACCGCTTCGCAGATTTATCACCTCTCAAAGCTTTTGGGGGTAAAGGCGATTGACAGGATCAGGCTTATCCTTGACATTTTTGAAAAAAGAGCTATGACTACCGAAGCGAAACTTCAGGTAAAGCTAGCTGAGCTGCAGTATGAAGTTCCAAGGATAAGGGAGACCGTGAGGCTCGCTAAAATGGGTGAACAAACAGGACCAATGGGTTACGGCGCTTATGAAGTGGATAAATACATAAGGTTTCTTAACCGTCAGATAAATGGTTTGAGAAAAAAGCTTGACCGTGAGAGGATGAGAAGAAGCCTTCAGAGGCAAAAGAGGTTAGAAGAAGATAAATTTATAGTCGCATTAGCGGGATATACGGGAGCTGGTAAAACTACACTCTTTAACGCTCTTACCAACGAGAACAAAACAGTTACTGGTAAGATGTTCACTACCTTAACCACCACTATAAGGAAAATAAGCGGAATGGAAAACATATATTTGAGCGATACTGTAGGTTTTATAGAAAGGCTTCCTCATTATTTGATCGAGTCGTTCAAGTCGACTCTCGAAGAGTTAAAATTTTCGGATCTGATACTGCTTGTTCTTGATTACAGCTTAGATGAAGAGCTTTTCTGGAGAAAGTACTTCGCTAGTTTGAACGTACTAGAAGAACTAGAAGTGAACTTGGATAACGTAGTTGCAGTACTGAATAAGGTTGATCAGAAGAAAAACGATTTTGAGTTTCAGGACGATCACATTAAAGAACACATTGAGATATCAGCGTTAAAGGGCACTAACATTGATAAACTCAAAGCACTGATCTATGAAAAATATAAAGAAGGTAATATAAAGGTTCTAGATCAAAAAGAATTATTTTAATCCGCTTTTATTTTTCCTGTTAAGGTATCTGATAACCACTTGATGCCCATGGTTGAAATCTGATACTTTGTGGTTTTTGCATCCTGGATCCTGGTTACATGCCCGGCTTTGACCAGCTCGCTCAGCCTGCTGCTTATGGATTTTCCTGGAAGCCCAAGGACGTTTATAAGATCCTGGATCGTTACAGGTTCTTGCGGGACCTTGTTCAACAAATAAGCAATCCTGTTCCCCACAAGCTGTAATGTTATCTTCTGTTTAATGCTAAGGTTTTCCTTTGCAAGAACTCTTGGACCTTCTTCGGTTATCTTTACGTAATCTGAAAACATCTGTATAAGGTCTTGCAAATCATAGTTGAGAATAACTTTTTTAGCGACTTCAATTGCCGGCAGATTAGATGATATGAATTTAGTAACAGCGACGAGTACTTCATCAGGGTTTCCGCTGAAAGTAGCTGAAACTTCGCCGTAGCTTATGTCAACCCTTAATACGTCTGAGCTCATACTGTTTCACCTTGCTCCTCTTGCAGTATCTTTGAAGGAACTGAAATATATACATATTCACCGCGCTCATTCTTAAACCTGCGTATTTTACCCTCTTTAGCTAACCTCAGAAGAGAAACAGCCACTGTCTGTTTTGGATATACAAGCCCAAAGCTGTCCAGCACTTCTTTTACTTCTGAAAGCCTCCTAGGCTTCTTACCCCATTCGCTTACAAATAGTTTCAGTATGTTCGCGGGCAAAGAAGAGTTTGGATCCGGCTGTATGTCAGGAATCTGGATTATGTTTTCAGCTTGCTTTGACTGTTCTTCTTCCTTTTCTACAATAGCCACTTTACCTTGTGATTGCGGAGCAGTTTTGGATATACCTTCGTAGATCTTTAAAGCTAGCTGGCTCAGGTATTCCATGTCTTCCTTTATTCCATATATTTCTATCTCATTTACACCTATTTTCAAACGAACCTTAGAATAATTCACCGACATTCTCTTTCACTTTAACTTATTTTCAGCTTATAATATAAAAGCTTTTCTTATAAGAATGTAATAAAAAGTTAACAAGGGTGTTAATTAAAAGAAATT